>JAFYHV010000153.1 GCA_017538995.1 Lachnospiraceae bacterium
ACGTAAAAGCATTTATACTTTTTGGATAAATCTTCAAGTAAGGCCACGGCATTGTCATCGTCGAGTTTATCGTCGAAAATATCACCGCCTAAGAATATGATGTCAGGGTTTTCTTTGTCTATTTTTTTTATGAGGTTTTTCTGATTTTTGCCGTAGTAACATGAATGAAGGTCGGTTATGAGGACGCATCTGACGGGGTTTGTGTCTCCTTCTTTTATGAGGTCAAACCTCTCCGTTACAGGCACGAAAAACCAGCCTGTAAGAAGGATTAAAAACCCTACTGCAGACCAGAAAATTATTATTATGATATTGATTATTTTATTGGATTTTTTCGAACCTTTAGTATCAGTCACTTTTTATCCTATTTTCTGCTTTTAAATTTGGCGAAGGCCTCGTCAATATGACCCTTGAACGCATCGTAGTCCTCCCAGGTGAAAGGAAATCCTAAAAGAGGCGCATTCAGATGTTCTTTTGCAAAAGCCTCAACCTCGTAGTAATACGCGCCGATGATCATTCCGGTTTTTGCAACATAGTGACCTTTTATATATTCGGAATTGCTCAAATATTCGTTCACAAAATCAAGCACTTCATCTTTTACGTTTCCTTCAAAAAATGAAGCATCGAAGTTCATATAATCCGAAGGAATCGCCTCGCGCTTTGCTATTTTCTCTGCAAGCTCGGCTAAGTCCTCTTCGGTCTCTTCGGGATTGTAATAACCGTTTTCAAAAATCCACGCAAGGATGTATGAAATCTCATCATAGGCCCAGTCCCAGATGATGTTTTCATCTTCATCGGTAATATCATCCGCAGATTTTCCAAACTTTTCACAGTAATATTTCGTTGCGATTTCGGCCGCTGCTCCGTCGTCAACTCCGAATAAAACCGAGTTCAGATTTTTTACCGGCTTTTGCATCGCAATTTGCTGCTCCAGTCGCTCTGCCTCTTTCTTTTTTTGAACCCCGTAAAAGATAGCGGCCGGTCCCAAAAGCACCAGAAACGCTCCTAAAAGTAAGCAGACTGCAAGATCCTTAACCTGTGCCACAATCGGAAAAATTATAAAAATACCAAAGCTTATCGGAGTATAAATCGAACCAAAAATAATCCAGGCTTTGGCATCCTTTTTTACTTCCACTCCGGTATAAACTGCATTATTCTTTTTCATATTTCACCATACCCCCTACCCATAAAGTACAGTTATAATATTATTCTTTCTTCCTATAATTCCCATCCAGTCTTCCGTACGCAATTACATTTCCGCTATTGCCGTCTGCGTCGGTATTTAAGCCTTTGTAAATATCGTTGATACTGTTTCCGCCGCCGTCAAAGCCCATATAAAACTTACCCGGCTCGTTTTTAAGAGCAAACACAAATACGGAGTAAGTATGCGTCGCACCCAAGGGCGGATACGGTCCGACATATCTTGAACCTTTGGCGCCTTTCCCTGCGATTGCTCCCTCTGCCAGAGAAGTATCTTTCGTGGAAACGTCCATATGAAGCCAATTGCCGTCTATCATAATGACCTGATACTGCGTGGCACCATCAACCGCATCCCACGATAAATCAGGCGAGATATTTTCGCCGTGATTCGTATTGGAAATCTTATCCATCCATTTGCCGTTCTTCACGCATTTTGAAGTGACCTTAAAAGTCGTAACATCCTCAAAAAAGATCGTATCAATATAGTTGTCGGACTTCTTCATAATCGATGCCTGAGAACCGCAGCCGACAAAAAATGATGCAACAAGCAACGCAGAGACAACTGCAATAAATTTCTTCCTCATAATTCTTCCCCTCATAAAAGATACATTTTATAAAAAGCACTCCGCGCCGGGTAACTCCATGCACGAAGTGCTTTTGCTTTTGATTAAGTTATTTAGTCCGGTCTGTCGGACAAATTTACTCTTCCTCTTCCTTACGACGTCTGAGCATAACTATCGGAGCCACAATAATTCCAAGTAATATTGCGCCGAAACCGAACATCATGAAGAACGGCTTGTAATTGAAAGAATAGTCAGTAGGCGCAGGCGCAATATAATTCGTGAATAAAACGTTCATACTGTTATTCATACTTCCGTTACTATAATTATTTACTTTATTAGGAAAATCAGCTTCTTGTCCGGATGTTCTCCTCTCACATGAGTAAAAAGAAAACGTTCGGTTCGCGTCATCCTTATTTGAGTCTATGCTTCCCGATAAAATCTCTGTTGAAATAACAGTATTGCTTACTGCTGAATCTTGTGTGATGGAAAGAGTATACTTATAATCCGCATTAAAATTCTTATATGTATTCTTATTGCAATAGAATACATGTCCATCCTTAACCACATTTCCATCGCGATCGATAACCGTTATTTCAACGCTATCAGCTCCGCCCCAATTGGTAATATGTTTAACAGTAACAATTACTTTGTATTCCTGATTGTTTTTTAATTTCGTTGTCACCGAGCCCCATCTTTGGTCTGGTATTCCATTTATATTTGAACCACTTGTGCCAAGTTTACCTCGAACCCACTCATTCGTAACCGCTATGGTATAATCAAATTCCGCATCCGAACTTACACCTTTCAATTCATTACGCACATTAAAAGTAAAGATTTGCGGTTGAATATCTGTCCACGATGTAATAAGCATCACATCATCGGTAACACGTTTAGAAAAATCAAACGAATATGTATCCAAATTGCTATCATTAGGAGTTTTTGAGGTGTATCTGTAAGGATTCGTTGTGTTATTTGATTTAAGCCATTTTATAAAGTACCAGGTGGGTTTATCACTATGAACAGTAGGATCATTGGGCTTGGGAAAGAAATCACCTTTTGCAACTGTATATGTTACATATGGCGAATTTGCATCACTTCTAAAATATACATATGCCCCTGCTGTATCCGTTGTCGCAGGTCCACCCCAAGTGTGGTTTTTCAAAGGATTTGCATTCATATTTTCTGAATATGCAATATTGTAGGTAACCGTTACAGTATCACTCCAAACGGCATACAGGGTCTTATCATAATCATATAAATCTGATGCGTCTCTACTGAAATCCCAAAGATATTCACTTTTAATCTTTTCAAGAACAGTACCATCCGTATCCGGAGTAATCGTCGTGCTGCCCCAGGTAACTTCAGCCGTAGAGCTAAAGTCTGTATGCGAAGCAATGTCTGAATATTCCGTCCAACCGATAAAAATCTTACCTGAACGTGACGGATCATCAGGCTCATAGAGACCATTATTATCTCTGATACCCGTTGCTTCGGCATAATAAATGTCCCCTGAGTAATACTTGAAAGGTGCAACAGCAGGAAGAGGATTCCATGTTCCACCGTTAACATCATAGAGAACCTGAGCATCCACATCTTCTGTGTAAGTGACAACTATTCCGTCCGGATCTGTTATGAGAGTTCCGGTATATGTTACATCATTTCCGCAGGCTATTTCCGAACTGCCTGTTCCGTAAGTCGTTCCGCTCGGGTATTCACCATTTACACTCATCTTCTTGCGAGTATGGTCATTTGTTACTGTCGCAGTAAATTCCTTGCCGGAGCCTTTCGGAAGAACCACTTTGACACTGTCATTAGCAGGCACGGTAATTGTTGTCGTAGCCTCTTCACGGTCAAATCTTCCGGTAGCCTTGTTGACAATGCTTACGGCACCGGCTGTACCATCCAAAGTAATTGTAATAGGCTCTGCTGTATCGTTAACAAAAGTAACATAGACCATAGGCTCCCACATAGCGTAGATTGTATGGTTTTCAGTTCTCTGAGCAGCTATTACAGAATCTGCAGCAAATGCAGGAATATAAGCTTTTCCGGTTGTCGGTGATTCAGGGTCACTGTTTTCATCAAATCCTATTAACAAATAATTGTTGCGGTTTGATAAGAATGGAACGTAGCCCTCCAAATGTACGGCAAGATTAGACTGGAAATCGCCGAGTAATACCTGAGTACGATCGTCGTTGTCCCACGTAGCAATATCAGGGTTCAATAACTGACTTCCGGATCCATTAAGAAGCGGAAGATCTGTGCTATCTGTAGTATTATAATATCCACCATATGCAATGTTGGAATCCAAAACCAAATTGGTCACTTCCGGACGGCGATAAGAAGTATCTTCTCTCTCATAATATGCCTGCAAATGAATAATCTTGCCTTTCGATGAAACCTCTGTAACCAGTTCCGAATCAACCATAAAAGGATCACCGGGCTGATAGAAAGTTGGATCTATATACGATTCCCAATAGGGATATGTATGCTGCTGGTTTTGATCATCGGTATATGTCTTTTCTCCGTCTTGGCGGACAACTCTCCAACCACGGAACACCCATCCGGGGGTAATATTTGATGGTGCTCGTAAAATAAGTGTGGATGACTTATCTGCATAAAGTTCAGTATTTATATCTTCCGGGTCAGTCCATGAAAGCCTGTCTGTAATTTCACCTATAACTGCAGTTACGGTATTTCCTTCTTCGGCAAAAAAATACGGGTTATACTGAATATAATATGCATCCTCAAGTCGCCATAAAGCGCGAAGTTCTATATCCCCTTTAACAGGATCGTTAAAGTTGTAGGGCATAGATGCTACAGAACCGTCATCAAATACCCGATACCATCCCATAAAGGAATAATTTTCACCACTTTCAACTTTTCGGTACGGATATGATGCATATGTGTCAAGAAATTCTGTTTTGCTAAGAAGCTGAATTCCTGTCCACCATGAAGGATCGGCATTGTTAATAGCATCGCAATAAGCATCATAGTATGTATCTATATCATCTTCAGAAACATACAAAGCATAACGTAGTTCATAAGGTAAGCCCCAGTCACCTTCTGAAGGAATTTCTTTGCGTTGCATATTGATATAATAATATTTCGTGCCATTATAGTATTCCGGATCTCCAGGTGTCTGTTCTTTTTCCGAAAGCTTAATATATTCTCTCTTTACATAATACTCTCCAATCTGAGTTCCGTGATTAGGATTAAAGTAGGTCGACATGGTAGTATTTGCACTATGATCAATCTCACCGCCATTAGGATCTATTTTTGCAACGTAATTTATTGGTTTCACAGCCGGATATAAGACTACATTTCGGCTGGGCATTTTTTCATTTGCGAAATCAAAACGACTTCCAACACACTCTGCATTGGTATACCATCCGCCAAAATAATAACCCTCAGGAATATAAACCAGATTAGTGTATTTATTCGCATCAGTCAGTGGCTCTGTATAATGATAGTTATCCGTTTTAGAAGAACCGTTTCCCAGTTCAAATGTCAAAGTATACTGCTTGGGCTCATAAAAGAAATATATATGGTGATCATTGGCAGCCGGCGTATTATAACAACTGTAAACATATTCATAGCCATCGTATTCCCAACCCATCTGAAATTGAGGTTCCACATTGGAAATTGCCTGTGAGGAAGTTTTCTCATAGAAATCCCCATTGAGTTTGGAAGCATCACCATTAGCCTGACTCCATGTCGTCTGATTATACGATAAATAATTTGAGCCGGGTTCGGGCGTAAAAACATTGGGATCATAAGTACCGTCGATTGCCTTATACATAATGTGATAAGTCTTTACAATACCTGCTTTTCCTTTGTCGCCGAAGTATGCTACTAAGTGGTGAACCTGACTATCGTTAATAATATCTGTTCCTTCACGGTTTGTGCAAAGTTCTGCAGACATATATTCATACACACCGTTAACATCAGGGTTGTTTCCGTTTTGATTGCCATAAGTAGAACGGTGATGTGCAATATAGCAATAAAGACTGCCATAGTAAGCAGCCCAGGTATACATTGTCTTAGTTTTACCTGCAGGATCAGTAAATGTAAAATTGGGGTTTGTCGGTGTCGGCCAGCGGTCGGCAATGTATGCACCATATTTAGCTGTAATAACATACAAATTTTCATCATCAGCCGGAACATAATCACCTAAAACATTTGACGGAGTGGTAACATACATTGAAGTTGCAGTCTTGGTTTCGCCCGTATTAGGATCGGTAAAAGTCATAGAATAGTTACCGCCATACGATTTAGCTGTGGGGCCTTTTGTGTATCCGAGTCCTGTCGGAGGCGCACTCGTAACCTTACTGTCATCAAACATAAACTGAATCCAGTTTCCATCCCAGTCTACGTACTTTGGATCAGTCATGTATGATTCCCTCTGTTGACCGTTTTGCTTTACATATCCGTCACGACCGATATGGAATACAAGTTTGAAAGTTTTACGTTCAAAATAAACATTAAAAACAGAGTTGCCATCACCATTAATAGTCACGGAAGCATCGGATAATGCTGTATTTAAATCATAGAATTTTTCTTCACCGGAAAGTACCGCACCTACATCATCAAGATAAGTCCTGTCAAGTATTCCGATGGAATTCTCATGATAGTTTTGAAGATCTGCTAATGTAAGAGTCGAATTCGAGGCATAAGAACCGCCCAGTGCTATTCTTAACTCTGATGTTGTTATAACTTTTACAGCACTGGCAGTATAATCTTTTTTGGGATCAGTAGGTGCAGAATAATTTTCATCCTGCACATTTTCAGTCCAGTAAATCACTGTAACCTGGGATTCATCCGATATCCAATTTGCGCTTAATTTCACACGGTCAATTCCATCAAAGAAACGCAATTTATCATTTGAAGCATCAATAAGTTTTATACCTGAATCATTATTCTCCAATGTTCCTGTAGATGTATTGATACTATATGTTCCGACATTATTTATTGAACCGTCTGAATTAGCAATCTTAACCGCAGTAGTGGTGACGGAGGTGGTGTTTGTAACAAAATTACCGTTAGCATCAAATGTAATATAGTTGATTTCAACCTGCTCCGGAGTGGTAAGGTTCGTAATATCACCCGTATCAGGGTCTATCTTTGCAAATGCATACCATCCGTCAAAGCTGTAACCATTTCTTGTTGTAACAGGAAGGGATGTGAATACATTTTTTTCATGTTCGAGAGTTACTGAAGAATCATCTGGACTTATAGCGCGGCCCCATGATTCCAAAAATCTAGACGAAACATATTGTGCTCCGCTGCCACCCATTCCTACGTAGAAATCAACCCAGCGCGCCTCAATGAAGATCGGATATAAATTGATGCTTTCATCTGTAAAATCAACCGACATATATACGCCATCTCTTCCCGGATCGGTCAAAGGCGCTCCGGAATAATCTATTGTTGATTTTGTGACTAAATCATTAATCGAATCATCATAGTATCCCCAGCCTGTAAATACAAGGTGTATCGGATCAGTACTGCTGGCTCTGACATCGCTTATTTTGACGTCTGCAGTTGTAGCACTGCCCAATGCAACCATTTTACGAGTCATCAGGTTATTGGTTTGAGTTCCATACGGGAACAGCATGTAATTTACAAAATGATAGTTGTCAAAAACAGGTGCAAGAAATACATGCACATTGCCATCTGCATCAACCTTTCCGGAACCCGATAAACCATCCATCTCCCAACTGACAGTATCATTGTCAATGCTAACGTTAGTCTCATTTATTGTGATAGGTTTTTCAAATGAAATTTTATTCGGATTAGCAGGCCAAGTAAAATACAGTTTGTCATCGCTTCCGATTCCGTAATTATTCGTTGTGCCGGAAATTACTTTCGGATCAACCACATACCAACCATAGAAATATTTCCAACCAGTATTTTGGGGATCTTCAATTAATTCCAAAGATTCACCATTTTTTAGGATCTGAGAGGTCTGTGTATAATTGGTAATCGGAGTAGTGGTGTTATCTTCAATACCTTTATTTTTGAAAGGATACGGAATTCCTTCATAGTAAATCTCGGTTCCTAACTGACGCTCTGCAGCCCCGTTGGAAATAAAATGGAACTCTACTCTAGGATTCTCTACTGTCTCGCCTTCATGACCAATAACTACATATACCGAAAAACTGTCAGTAATAAATTCAACCGTTTCCTCGTTTACTGTTAAATCAACATCGTAAACCAGGTAGTTTTCATCATTTTTGTCTTCAACAAAGTGGAGAACATTTACATTTGAAAAATCGCTCAAAGAAACACCGGTCATGCAAATGCTGACATTTACATCACCTGTGGGTTCATAGATAATACTGTGATCGTTTGCATCAACAATCTTAATATCAAATATTTTTGAAAATTCTACATTTTCAGCCTTTGCTCCGACCTTGGTAACAGACTCCGCAAGATATTCTTCATATCCTTCATCATCGGAGGTTAACTCTTCTACAACGAGTTCCGTGCCTTCCATGGGAATACCAGACTCGCTGGTGTATGTTACATTTGTCTCGTATGTATTTCCATCTGAAGCAACTATGCTTGCAGTAAGATT
The DNA here is from genome assembly GCA_017538995.1 of Lachnospiraceae bacterium. Lineage (GTDB taxonomy): Bacteria > Bacillota > Clostridia > Lachnospirales > Lachnospiraceae > UBA3766. Next base: position 8,338 of record JAFYHV010000153.1, read on the forward strand.
TGTCTCTGTAATCTGCTGGGTATTCTCGATATTTTCAGGAGTTTCTTCAACTACAGTTTCTTCCTGAACAGTCTGTGTTTCAGATGTTTCAACTGTTGTATCTTCCTGTATCTGAGCATCAGGAGTTTCTTTCTGAACTGTCGGAGTCTCAGGTGTTTCTACTGTATCATCTTCCTGTGTCTTTTCATCAGGAGTTTCTACCGCTGCATCTTCCTGTACTGTCTGAGTTTCAGAAGTTTCGACTGTGTTATCTTCGCCCTGCTCGGACTGAGTTTCATTTGCCTCGTCGACAACATTTTCGCCCTGCTCATTCTGAACTTCGTTAGCCTCTTCAGCTACTTCAGTCTGAACTTCGTTTGATTCTTCAGTTATATCTTCAGTTTCTACAGTCTGGGTTTCAGGCATATCGTAGTTTAATACTTCCTGCAGTCCTTCGGGCACGGAAATAACTCGTGTGTCATCTCCCTCTGCCAAAGCAGTAATCGGGGTCTGACCTACGAGGCATATAAACATACATGCAATTATCCAGGCTGTCAGTAAACGTTTCTTCATCTATTTCTCCGAATTATCTTTTATGATTATTCGTCTAATCTAATTCCGTTATTTTCGTCTTCGTCTTTTTTGCTCTTTTTATATCTTGTAAGAATAAAATCTACGAGCAAGCTGCCTATCATCAGTATCAGCATGAGAGGCGTCCATTTGTCGATTAAAACCATCGGCAGACGCATATCTTCTGTCAAAATGAAAGCAATAATTGAGGCAATTGAAAGCAGGACTTCAAGAATTATACCTGCAATAAATTTGCGGGTAAATGCTTTCAGCCTGTAAAACAGTTCCTCTACTGCTTCACAGAATTTGTCTTTGGAAACGTAACCGTTTTCGCTCTTTTGAGTAGCAACTCTCATGATTCGCTCACGTTCCGTCCAGTCTTCCGGAGACATATCCTGTGCTTCAAAAAGTGATTCTTTTGATTTATTAACTTTACGCATCTTGTGAATGCGTCCGTATTTCTTTCTTAAAAAAAAGATAGGTATCAGTATGTAAACTGTTATGATGAGGCAGATAAGATTTACCAGCGCCCATGCATCGCGGCCGTATGAGCTTCCTCCGGGTACGAAAGGATCGGTAATATCGACTTTGCCGTCTTCATCCTTGTCTTTTTCATCAGGAATAACCGGGTTATCCGGATTATTATCAGGCTTCGGTGTATCAGGCTTGTCCGGGTTATCGGGCGTAATATCTTCGCCTATAGAAGTACCCGGCTTACCTGTCTTAGGATCATCTTTGTCTGTTGAAGATGTAGTATCTGTAGTTGTAGTTCCGGGCGAGGGTTCTTCTTTAAGTGTAAAATAAACAACCAGTCGTCCATTTGTTGTTGCATCACGGCAGGTGGAAAGTGCTATGATTTTTTTAGCGTTATTCAGTGCCGAAGGTTTGATGTAACGAGAGTATCTGTTTACATATTCCACTACTTCGTTAAAATCCAGATTGCCGACATCGTAAACACTGTCTTCATAAGCATCTGTATTAACCACTGCCCAAAGTTCCAATTTATATGAACCGGTGAGACAGGAAAATGTTCCGCCGGTATGATTGTCAAAGAAATCTTTATCAAGGAATTTGTCCAAGTCGCCGAACATGGCGCCATTATCCATGTGGTGTCCGTAGATAACGATGTAATCATCGCTTAAATCGGATTTATTGAAAGCTGACATATAGATGGAACCTGTCAGGCTTGAGTTACCATCCTTGTCATGATACGCATAATAAAGTTCATCGCCGTCCTGCATAACGGGATAATTGATATGTGTACCGTCAATCGAAAGCCATCCTCTGTAGTCCTTATTCTGTTCAGACAAGTTTTCTTGGACTTCGACTGTCTGAACTTCCTCGGCTTTTAAGCCTCCTGTAGAGAATGCTCTGTTCTGAGTGTATAACTGTTCATAAATTGAATATCCGCCAAAAAGAACTAACAGGAGTCCCATCAAAAGGGAAACCGTAATGAGAACACGGATGCCTATAACACTAAGCTTATCTATCAGGTCGTTTTTATTTGTATGCATCCGCTTTCTCCTTTCTTTTTATTTTCGGATTTTAAATTATAACTTGTTTCGTCTTATTACATTGATGACGGTCCCAAGTATCTCTTTCTTTTTGACCGGTCCGAAATACCGGCTGTCCAATCCTTCTTTTCTTCCGTCCACCAGAATGAAATATTCATCATCTCCAAGTGTTAACGGGTAAGTCACCATTTCATCTCGTTTAGGTGTATCGTAAAAGATCATATCCTCCACGATTGCATTCCCATTTACCATGGGGTGATTCGATTCATTAATCTCTATCGTGTCTCCCGGGGCTCCTATTACACGGCCTACCATCAGTCGTTTTTTCTGTTCTCCGGGAATTATCTTTTGAAAAACTACAAGCTCCTGAAATGAAGCATTACGGTCCAGACGATAGAAAATTAAAAGATCGCCGGCATCCACGCGCGGTAACATATCCATGTTTGGCATATGCGTGATGCCGATTATCTTAAAAAACAATATCCAAACCAGCAGAATAAATATTGCGAGGTATATCAAAAACAAATGAAAATTTTTAAAGCCTCTTTCGTCTCTGGCTATTTTTTTCATTAGCTTTTCAGTATCATTTCTGCTCTGTTCATTTGTGTTTTCAAGTCTGTTTTCTTCGTTTAAGCCCGTCATTTTGCGTCCTCTTGCCCGTTTTTAAGGTAAAAGACCCGACAGCTGTAAAAAATTTATAGCTATCGGATCTTTTTTCTCAACTAATCATATTAGCTGCCCTAATCAGCATTTGCATTATGCTGTTTCCTTTTTGTTTGTTTTATTGTATATAACTAAACCAATTGTAATTAAGAGGATGCCACCTAAAAGTACTAACATGTAAGGTGCAAAACGTACTACAAAACCTGTAGGAGAAATAATGCTCAATGTGTTAGTGAACTGAATGCACTGGTTAGAATCAGCTGTAGGAGCAGCTGCCTGTGCGTAAATAGCAGTTTCATTATAATCTGTCGTTGCAAGTCCATTAGCAACAGAACCATCAGCTCCTCTAGCTGCAGTACCACCTGTAAATGCTACCTGATTTGCTGTTGAAGGAGTAATAGAATCAGCTTCTTCCGCATAAACTCTTGTTGCATAAGTTGTTCCTGCAACATCGTTAGTCTCAGTTACAGTAGCAATAGTGCCGGTAGGAATACCAATGTATTTAACTGTACCACCATTTGCAATAGAAGGAGTACCATCTTTGTCAGCAGTATTTACAGCATCAGCTCCACCAACTTTTTTAGGTGTAGAATTATCTGCAGTTATATCTACTGTTCCTGAAGTTTCAACAGCATACTGGAATGTACCGGTTGCCGTTGCATTTGTCCAAGTTATATCAAAAGGGAACTTGTGACTATTCATTGTTGTATCACCAACCAATGTTTTTCCGATGGTTAAGTTATATGTATGATATTCGTCAGCTTTATTTGTTCCATCATTTACGAAACCATTGGTCTTTGTTGTAGAAGGAGTAACTGCTGTTACACCACCTTCATCATTTGCAACGCTCTCAGGGCTGATGCAAACATAACCATAGATTCTCCAGTCACCTGCAACAAACTCATTTCCTACAGAGCCATCATGAGTAGGATCAAAAGTTGCACTTCTCATTACATAAACATCAAGATAGCGAACATTGCTAATATCACCATCTGTTACTCCATTAGTATCATAAGCACTAGCTGTCTCTGTAATTTTATAACGATATACACCAGGTGCTGTAAATACTACATTAGTAAAATCTACAACTAAGTTTTGAATATTGGGTTCGCCTGCAGGATCAGCATCTACAGTATCTGCATTAGTCCACGCAATAGTGTTGGCAGAGGTACCAGTCATAGTAACTCCTGTTGTAATGCCGCCCAACGCAGTAGCGCTAGTAGCAAGACCAGAAGCATGATCAGAAGTATCATCAGTAATTAAAACTAATTCAGAACCAGAAGCAGCCGCAATTGCATAAGTATATGTAATAGCAGGAGCATAAATCGTATCCTCATCAGGATTGAAAACCGTGAGTTCTTTCTGAATGTTGATAGTCTTGTCATTAAGATTCTGAGTGTCTGCTGCTGTGTATCCGCCGACTTCACCATTAGTAAAATCTGCAGCGAATACAGTTGCATTCATTGCCAGCGCCATCGCGAATGTCAGCAGGACAGCGCCAATTTTTCGAAATCCCTTTTTCATAATTTCCATCCTCCAATTGAATTTCTTTTACAATTAGTTATTTTTCAATTAATAAACAATTTTGGTAATAGTAACCCCAATTATTTTTTAATGATAGTTGATTGTAGCATTATTTTCATTTTATGTCAACTCTTTTTTGGAATACCAAACTGCCTCAAAGCCCCTATTTATCGGCTTTTGGGACAATTGATGGACTAAGTTGTCCTTTTAGTTTGTCCATCATTTTGTTAACCATTAATCAACTATTTTTTTACATATTTTTTATCGGTCAAAAAGCATATATACTTAACTCAAAATCCCGAAAAGCAGGGTTTTTGACATAAAATAAGCACATAACGTTATAAATAACAAATAATTTACTCAAAAATCGAATTTAAAATGAGCAAAAATAAGACTCTTTTTGAGTTTTTATTTTCAAAAATCTCTATTTATGGCTATAATTTTCTTATATCAGAGGTGGTAAAGATGGACAAAATTTTAGTGAGCGTCGAGCAGATGCGAAAAAGTGATGCATATACAATTGAAAATTTTATTCCTTCCAAAGAACTCATGTACAGAGCGGCAAGCGGAGTTTTTGAATCTTTTATGAGGTGGGAAAATAAAAAAATTGCAATTGTTGTCGGCGGAGGCAACAACGGCGGAGACGGATATGCGCTCGCAGGAATCCTGAAAAAGAACAATATCGATTCCACAATCATAAAAGTATCAGAAAAACTGTCCGAGGACGGAAAATATTACAGCGATATCGCGGCCGGACTCGGCGTGAAAGCAGAAATGTTTACGGAAAGCACGGATTTATCTTCCTATGAAGTAATTGTTGACTGCATTCTCGGAACAGGTTTTACGGGCGAAGTCAGAGGCCTCGCAAAAGAAGCTATCGAAGCGATAAACAAAAGCGGCGCGTATGTAATAAGCGTGGATATAAACAGCGGAATGAACGGCGATACAGGCGAAGCTTCCCTGGCCGTAAAATCAGACCTGACGGTATCAATTGGATATTATAAGCAGGGACTTTTCACCGAAGCTGCAAAAGAGTTCATAAAAGAAATAACCAACGTAGATATAGGAATTGTACTTATATAAGAAAAAGCAAAACAAAAAGGACTGTTATCAAACAGTCCTTTTTTTAGAGGCGCGAACCGGATTTGAACCGGTGATCAGGGTGTTGCAGACCCACGCCTTACCGCTTGGCTATCGCGCCGCAACAAAGTAATTATATAAAAAAATGCTCCTAAAAGCAATAAAAATCTTTTTGATGACTCCGACGAGAATCGAACTCGTGTTACCGCCGTGAAAGGGCGATGTCTTAACCGCTTGACCACGGAGCCGTATACTGTTTAGTTCGCTTCTATCGAAAACTAACCTCCCCAAGTTGGACTCGAACCAACGACATCATGATTAACAGTCATGCGCTCTACCAACTGAGCTATTGAGGATTATACTCAAACCTTCAAAACCGAACACAGAATTCTTTAAACTAGATTAACCTAAACCTGGATAAGCTTTCGACCTATTAGTGACCATCAGCTGAACACATTACTGTGCTTACACCTTGGACCTATCTACCTCGTCGTCTTCGAGGGGTCTTAGATTGGGAGATCTCATCTTGAGGGGGGCTTCACGCTTAGATGCCTTCAGCGTTTATCCCTGCCGGACTTGGCTACTCGGCCATAGGATTGGTTCCTAACCGATACACCAGTGGTCCGTCCACCCCGGTCCTCTCGTACTAAGGGCAGTTCCTCTCAAATCTCCTACGCCCACG
>JAFYHV010000154.1 GCA_017538995.1 Lachnospiraceae bacterium
TAGGAATCGTTGGTTTACCCAATGTCGGAAAATCCACATTATTTAATTCACTTACAAAGGCAGGAGCGGAATCAGCAAACTATCCGTTCTGTACCATAGATCCGAATGTCGGAATTGTTGCGGTACCCGATGAGAGAATAGAAAAGCTCGGTGAACTTTACAATACAAAGAAAGTTACCCCTGCGGTAATCGAGTTCGTTGATATTGCAGGTCTCGTAAAAGGTGCAAGTAAGGGTGAAGGTTTAGGTAACCAGTTCCTCGCTAATATCAGGGAAGTAGATGCAATCGTTCACGTAGTAAGATGTTTTGAAGACGAGAACATCATTCACGTAGAAGGAAGTGTTGATCCCGCCAGAGACATAGAGACCATCAATCTTGAATTAATCTTTTCCGATCTTGAAATACTTGAGAGAAGATTTGCAAAGGTTACCAAGGGCGCAAGAATGGATAAGGCTCTTGCGAAAGAAGAGGAGATGCTTAAAGGTATCAAAGAGCACCTTGAAGAAGGCAAGATGGCTCGTACATTCGAAGTTCCCGATGACGAGGATTTGATTAAGGCTTTTAAGGAATATAATCTTTTAACAGCCAAGAAGACTATCTACGCAGCAAACGTTGCAGAAGACGATTTGGCCGATGACGGCGCAAACAATCCTTATGTAAAGACCGTAAAAGAAATAGCAGCATCCGAAGGCTCCGGCGCGCTTGTTATCTGCGCACAGATTGAGCAGGAGCTCGCAGATCTGGATGAAGAAGAAAAGAAAGAGTACCTTGAAGAATTAGGCGTAACCTCTTCCGGACTTGATAAGCTTGTTACAGAGAGCTACTCGCTCCTTGGACTTATCAGTTTCCTTACGGCAGGAGAGGATGAGTGCCGCGCATGGACCATCAAAAAAGGCACAAAGGCTCCTCAGGCTGCAGGTAAAATCCATACAGACTTTGAGAGAGGCTTTATCAAAGCCGAAGTTGTTCCTTACGAAGTGCTCATAAAAGAAGGCTCACTTTCCGCAGCAAAGGAAAAAGGCCTTGTCGGACTTGAAGGAAAAGAGTATGTCGTAAAAGACGGAGACGTAATTCTTTTCAGATTTAACGTATAAATAAAATTAGAAATATTTACAAAGAGGACTGAAGAAATTCAGCCCTCTTTTTTGTTATATTTTTGACGATATTGGGGTTTGAAGCTTCTTTCAGGCACAAGATATGGACAATACGATAAAATCGGGCTTTGCAGGCCCTTTTTTCTTTGAAAAAAATTAAAAAAATCTTAAAAAAATCCTTGAAAATATTTAAAGATTCTTCTATACTAAAAACAAGTGGTGACTCGGTGGAGACTAAGTGATGAATCAGTGGTCAGAAAAGAGGCGCCGGGTAGTCAGTTAAAAGTGAGTAAAAAGGCTTAAGGAGAGCCGGATTTAAACGAAACGGTAACATTATGGGATTCATGACAGAATATCAGAATAATATGGATGCCAAGGGAAGAGTAATCCTCCCTGTTAAATTTCGTGAAAATATCGGCAGTACTTTTATTCTGACAAAAGGTTTGGACCGCAACTTAACCATTTATCCGATGGAAGAGTGGAAGAACGTCGAAGAGAAACTTTCCAAATTAAAAAGAAGCAACGAAGCAGCCAGAAACTTAAAAAGACGTATACAGGGCGCAGCCGTTGAAGTGGAAGTTGATAATCAGGACAGAATTACAATTCCTCAGAACTTACGTATTTTTGCAGGACTTGAAAAAGAACTTCTTTTCGTAGGTCAGGGTGAATACATAGAAATCTGGGCTAAGAGCAGATTTGATGCACTCAATGATTTTGATTTATCTGAAACACTTGAGGATATCGATTTTTAAAGAAAAGGATTCCCGATGGAATTTAAACACCGTTCCGTCATGTTATATGAAACGGTTGACGGATTAAATGTAAAAGAAAACGGAATATACGTTGACTGCACATTGGGAGGCGCCGGACATTCGCTTGAAGTACTTAAAAGATTAAACGGAACCGGCAGACTAATCGGAATCGATCAGGACGCAGATGCTCTTAAGGCTGCAAAAGAAAGACTTAAAGATTACGGAAACGTAACTTACATACATTCAAACTTTGAAAACATAAAAGAGATACTTAAGAACGAAGGTATTGAGAAGGTCGACGGAATCATGGCAGACCTCGGAGTAAGCTCTTATCAGTTCGACACGCCCGAGAGAGGCTTCAGTTACAGATTTGATGCACCGCTCGATATGAGAATGAACAAAGAGAACGAAATCAGTGCTTACGAAATCGTCAATGAGTATTCGGAAGACAGGCTTTTCAAAGTTATCAGAGACTACGGTGAAGAAAAGTTCGCAAAGAACATCGCAAAGCATATCTGCCAAAGAAGAAGCGAAGCACCGATTAAAACGACATTCGAACTTAACGAAATCATAAAAGCAGCAATACCCGCCAAGATGAGAGAAAAAGGCGGTCATCCTTCAAAGAGAACATTTCAGGCAATCAGAATAGAGTGTAACAGAGAACTTGAGGTACTTGAGAATACACTGGATGACATGATTGACTGTTTGAACGAAAACGGAAGGCTATGTATCATAACATTTCATTCGCTTGAAGACAGAGCGGTGAAAAACAATTTCAAAACGAACGAGAACCCTTGTATATGCCCGCCGAGTTTTCCGGTATGTACATGCGGAAGAATACCTAAAGGAAAAGTGATTACGAGAAAACCGATTACTGCATCGGAAGAAGAACTTGAAGAAAACTCAAGAAGCCAGTCGGCTAAACTTAGAATATTTGAAAAAATTTAAGTGAATGAGGGAAAAGGAAATGGAACAAAGTTTGGAATTCAAGGGATTAAAAAGAAGAAACACAACCGTATATACAAACTCCAATCTGGCAGTTAAAGCTCAGCCTAAGGAGAAAGTTAAAAGAAATCTTGAAATTCTGCCCAAGGAAATCAAAAAACACAACATATCGGGCAAATTACTCATGTCTTTATTCTATATTTTGTGTATTGGTCTTTTCATAGGGTCAATTTTGATGTATATTAGTCTGCAGGGTGATTTATCTACTTCGGTAGATAAAATCGCATCTCTTCAGTCACAGTATGAGACATTAAAGAAAAACAACGATGCAGATTTAGCTGCAATCAATAATTCCATCGACAATGAAGAGATCAGAAAAGTTGCAATCGAAAAATTAGGAATGCACTACGCATCGGAAGGCCAGATAGTAACCTACACAGAGAATTATGCTAATGACTATGTAAAAGTTCTTTCCGTAATCAATTAGGAATAAAACATGGAAGATCTGAAAAGTTATATAAAACAATACATTCGCGAGACGCTTCCGTTCATGGGCAAAAGCGCCATTGGAATGTTGGGTTTCGGAAAGTTTGAAAAATACGGAGATAAAGATAATAAGAGTAACCAGCAGGTTGCTCTTATTCGCGTATTATTCTTCTTACTTATAATCAGCTTTCTTGTTATTGCAATACGTCTTTCGTATATAGTTACTTTTAAAGGCGAAGAATACAAGAGAACGGTATACTCGCAGCGTCAGACCTCCGATATTGTCATTCCGTGCGAAAGAGGCAGCATATATGATGCCAAAGGAACCGTTCTTGCTTCTAACATCAAAAAATACATCGTAATTCTTGATGCCAAGCAGGTAACAGATTATTCAAAACAGATGGGCAATTCGGCTTATATTGAATCCACTGCCGAAGCTTTGCATCAGTATCTCGGTTACGACAAGCAGCAGATCGTCGATTTTATCTACAACAATCCCAAAGATGCTTACGAGAGAATTTCAAAAGATGAAAACGGAAAAGTAATCGCACTTGATGCGGAAACCGTAAAACCTCTTATGGAGGCTATTTCCGCTTCCAAGGAAAAGGGCAGTACCATAAAACCCATCTACGGTATTCAGTTTGAAGATTCGTACAGCAGAATTTATCCCAACAATACTCTTGCATGTGACCTTCTCGGATATGTAAACGACGGTGATGTCGGAATGTACGGTCTCGAGCAGTATTATGAAGAAGATTTAAAAGGTGTAAACGGAAGATCTTTCGGTTACATCAACGACTATACAAATCTTGAAAGACAGATAGTTCCTGCCAAGAACGGTAACTCGCTTGTTCTTAATATCGATGCTTCGATTCAGAGAATAGTTGAGAGAAAAATCGTTGAAGTTAACGAAAGCATGGATTATGAAGACCGTTCCGGTTCCTACAACACAGGCGTTATCATTATGGAATGTGATACCGGTAATGTGCTTGCTATGGCGGGCTGGCCCTTTTATGATCTTAACAATCCCAGAGAAGTATCGGTTGATAAATACTATTCAACCAAGCAGATAAACGAACTGATGTCTACATTTGCCAAGAAGGAGGGCTGGGTAAACGGAGTATCAAGCAATATCTTCATTGAAGAAGGCCAGACCCCTTACTTTAAAGTCCTCAACGAAGAGACGGGCAAGGATGATGTTGTAATGCTTACCCAGGAACAGTTAGATAAGCTTGACGATGATTTATCAGGCTATGTACGAGACGGCGTATGGAAAAACTTCTGTATTTCCGATACATACGAGCCCGGTTCCGTTGCAAAAACAATCACCACAGCCATCGGACTTGACTCGGGCAAACTTGTTCCTTCGGACAGCTTTGCCTGTAACGGTGTAATTGAAATCCTCGACAGAACAATTCACTGTTCGCACAGATGGGGCTGCGGCGGCGGAGATTTAAGAATGTGTCTCGTAAAATCATGTAACCCAGCTTATACACAGTTTGGCAAGAAAATCGGCAAAGAAACTTTCCTTGAATATACAAAAGACTTTTACGGAATTAAAACAGGCATAGATTTAACCGGTGAAGTAAGTGCGGAAAACCTCGTATTTAACGAGAAAACACTTAATACCACCGAGCTTGCGACAGCATCATTCGGTCAGGGCTTTAACGCAACTATGATTCAGATGATCTGCGGTTTCAATTCGCTTATTAACGGCGGACAGTATTATGAGCCCCATGTCGTAAACAAAATAGTAGATGAGAACGGATGTATAGTTAAAAATATAGAACCCAAGATTTTAAAACAGACCGTATCGGAATCCACAAGTGACAAGCTTAAAGATTACTGTATCGGTGTTGTTGAAGAATCTGAAGGTACCGGTAAAAAATCCAGACCTGCAGGATACAGAATCGGTGGTAAAACAGGTACTGCTCAGATTTCCGGTGTCGGCGGATATCAGGCAGGACAGTATGTTGTATCTTTTATGAGCTTTGCTCCCGCAGACGACCCGCAACTTGTTATGTATGTTGTAATCGACAGACCCAATATTCCCGATCAGTCTTCGGGTGCGGTTAATCAGGCCTGCGAACTTACAAGAGATATTTACACAGAGGTACTTCCGTACCTTAATATTCCCATGACAGAGCCTCTTTCGGAGAAAGAATACGAGGAGCTTCTTGAGAAGGGTATTTACACATCGAATATCGTTATTGAAGAGGATGTCCCTCAGGATAACACTGATATAGCTGATGAAATGACAGGCGAAATTATTGAGCCTGCAAATTAGAATAAAGGAATTAAAACAATGAGTGAGACGACAAAAATAATCGTAATGTTTCTGGCAGCATTTGAAATAATGCTTCTTCTGGCGCCTGCGGGACTGCCTCTTTTAAGAAGACTTAAATTCGGCCAGACGGTAAGAACAGAAGGACCCGAATCGCATCTTGCGAAAAACGGCACACCCACAATGGGCGGAATTATGATTCTTATCGCATTTGCAATTCCCTGTATGTTTGTAATCAAAAATCACGAGGAAGTGTTTGCACCCGCTATTATTACGATTCTTTTCGGATTTGTCGGATTCTTGGATGATTATCTTAAAGTAAAAAGAAAAAAATCGGAAGGCTTGAAACCGTGGCAGAAGATGGGACTTCAGATTATTTTTACGGTAGGCATCATTGTTTTCCTGTATTTCTTTTCGGACATATCACCTGCAATTAAGGTGCCTTTTATAAAGGGTGTTGAATTTAACATCGGATGGTGGGTACTTCCGCTTAATTTCATTGCAATCTTAGGTACAGATACCGGCGCAAACTTTACGGACGGGCTTGACGGACTTGTATCCAAAGTAACAATCGTAATTCTGATTTTCTTATTCTTTGCGGCAAGAATGCAGGGAAGCGCGCTTGTTTATCCTATTGCAGCTTTAACCGGTGCTCTGCTTTCATTCCTTCTTTTTAACGCACACCCTGCAAAAATATTCATGGGCGACACAGGAGCACTTGCAATAGGCGGATTTGTCGCATTATGTGCTATTGAACTTAAGCTGACATTATTCCTTATCATCATTGCTTTCGTTTATGTTGCGGAAGTTGCATCAGTAATAATGCAGGTTAGTTATTTTAAGATCACACACGGTAAAAGAATCTTTAAGATGACTCCGATACATCATCACTTTGAAAAGTGCGGATGGGCAGAAGAAAAGGTTGTAACCGTATTTACCATTGTTACCGTAATACTTTGTCTGGTAGCAATGCTTGGTATGTAGTATAAAAATTATTTCGGGACGAATATGAGAGAAAACATAAAAGAAAAAAAGAATACTGCAAAAGAAAAGTTGTTTTCCGCTAAAGAAATCGATATATCCATTATTTTTATCGCGATTTTCTTATCGGTTTTCTGTCTTGTTTTCGTTTATTCGGCACTTGCATTTGAAGAAGGCGCAAGTAAAACGATATTAAATGTTTTAACTCTTAAAAGTTCCGACAGAACGCTTATAAAAACTGTTGTTTATATTGTGCTCGGAGTTACGGGCATGATGATTCTGGCAACGGCGAATTATAAAGCTCTTAAAAGAGTATTTCCGTTTATTTCAAAAATACTTTCCAATCCGATAATATATTATGCTGTTTCATGCGGCTTGTTTCTTTTTATTGCAGTTATGAAAAATGTCGGAGCCGATGTAGGCGGTGAGAGCGAAAAGACCGCTATTGTCGGCGGGGGATGGCTTTTAAAGGCAAACGGTGCTTACAGATGGATCAGAATTCCGGGACTGAATATCAGTTTCCAGCCTTCCGAAATAGCCAAATTCCTTCTTATCATCTGTTTCGCAATCATGATTTATAATGCCGGAATGAGCTTAAAACACGTAAGAGGTATTGTTGTTTATTTAATTTTTGCTGCAATTCCTACAGCTCTTATTTTCAAATGCTCATCAGATATGTCATCGGCAATTGTAATGCTTGGAATTCTCTTTATCATGATGTTTGTAGCAGCGCCCGATCTAAAGAAAAGTCTTGCAATCACAGGAACTCTGTTTCTTGCGGGCATTCTGGCTCTGACTTTAATCGTTGCGATATACCATGGAAAAGAAGAGTCCGAAATTAATTTCTATCAGGCAAAAAGAATTCTTGCATGGCTTTATCCCGATGAATATCCGGCATCCGCAGACCAGACCAATCAGGCTTTATATGCAATCGGTTCGGGCGGATATCTCGGCGAGGGTATCGGCAACAGTATGCAGAAAATCAAAAAGCTTCCCGAAGCTCAGAACGATATGATTTTTGCACTTATCTGTGAGGAACTCGGGTTTGCCGGTGGTATGATTGTAATAATTATGTATCTCGTGCTGATATTCCGAATGTACATGATTGCGCAAAATACCGACAACCTGTTTGAACGGATGGTTGTCGTCGGGGTAATAGCCCACGTCGGGCTTCAGGTTATCATTAATATCTGCGTAGTTACGAGACTATTCCCGAATACGGGTATTCCGCTTCCGCTTATTTCATCGGGCGGCAGTTCGATTTTATTTATGTATCTTGAACTCGGACTCGTTCTTAACATAGGCAAGTCAATAGTGAGAAAGTAATGGCAAAAAAAAGAAAGTTAAAAAAACCGGATATAAATACTTCTAAGATCGGATTGATATTCAAATACAATCTGACCAAATTCATTATTCCGTTTGTCGCTGTAATGGCAGTCGGAATAGGTATTTTTGCGTTCATTGAAGGGTTTAAAGTCAAGAAGGTAACGGTAGAAGGCTCCACACATTATACAACCGACGAAATTACCAATAAGGTCCTGGATTCAAAGTTCTGCAGAAATACAGTTTTTGTATATATTAAGTATCACAACAAATCCATAAAAGACATACCTTTTGTAGAGCAGATGAATGTGGATATCGTTGACAGAAATACAGTTAAGATTCATGTATATGAAAAATATACCGCAGGATGTATTCAGAACCTCGGCAATTACATGTATTTTGACAATGACGGAAAGATTATCGAAATATCCTCGGTTAAGACTGAAAATGTACCGATTGTAACAGGTCTTTCGTTCGATCACTGCGTGCTGTACGAGCCACTTCCGATTGAAGATAAGGACATTTTCAATTCGATTTTAAACATTACCAAACTACTGAATAAAAACGATCTTGTTGCAGATACAATTTACTTTGACGAAAACAAAAATATCACTCTTTTCTTTGACGAGGTGAGAGTAAATATCGGCGACGGTTCAAACATGAACGAACAGTTCATGACTTTACCCAAAATTCTGCCTTCTCTAGAGGGTCAGAAAGGCGTTCTTCACATGGAAAAATACGCGGAAGACAATCCCAATGTCGTATTCAATATCGACACCGAAGAAGAGTCCCTTTTAACAACGGAATTACAGGACACACCCGGCATAATTCTTGTTGAGTAAAAATATTAAAAAAACTTGCTTTATTTTACATAAAATTGTAAAATACTAATATATGTGTGTAAATTTAGCAATATATCTATAAATTGTATATTTCATATTGTGTTTAGGAGGAGTTAAAAATGTCCCAGGTTATGTCTATTGAGATTAAACCAAACGAATTTAATGTGGTTGCCCGTATTATTGTAGTCGGTGTCGGCGGCGCCGGAAACAATGCCATCAACAGAATGATTGATGATAATGTTCAGGGCGTTGAATTTATCGGTATTAACACAGATAAACAGGACTTGGCATGTTGCAAAGCTCCCAAGCTCATCGGCATCGGTGAAAGACTTACAAAGGGCTTAGGTGCAGGCGGAGATCCCGCAATCGGCGAAGGTGCTGCTAAGGAAAGCGTAGACGAACTCGAAGCTGCTTTAACAGGTGCTGATATGGTATTCGTTACATGCGGTATGGGTGGCGGAACAGGAACAGGTGCTGCTCCTATTGTTGCACAGATAGCTAAAGAACTCGGTATCCTCACGGTAGGTATTGTTACAAAGCCTTTCTCATTCGAGGGTGCAGTTCGTGAAAGATACGCAGAAGAAGGTATCGCAAAACTTCGTGAATGCGTTGACTCAATCATAATTATTAAAAACGACAATATATTCAAAGTTGCAGATGATGATATGGATGCAAAGATGGCTATGAAGAAAGCCGATGAAATTCTTGAGCATTCACTTTCAGGCATCACAGACATCATTAACAGACAGGGTGATTTCAACCTCGACTTTGCTGACCTTAAGAAAGCAATGACCGACAAGGGCGATATTTATATCGGTATCGGCCAGGCATCAGGTGACAACAAAGGTATTGATGCATGCAACATGGCTATCGAGAATCAGATTCTTGAAACTGATATCGTCGGAGCTTCAGATGTTGTTTACTATGTTCAGGGTAAGGTTAAATTTAAAGACTTTACCGGTGTAGGTAAGAGACTTCTTGAGAAGTGTGGTTCACAGGCTAACGTATTCGGCGGATTCCTTTCGGAAGACAACGGACAGGATTCATGTACAGTTACCGTTATTGCTACAGGACTTCATTCAGAGCCTATTATTTCAAAGCATATCGTTCCCGATACTGCTAACCGTACAGCTTACAATCCTGACAGACAGAGAACTCCTCTGCAGAGAAGAACAGTTTCACCGACTCCTGTAAGAAAACCTGTGCAGAACACTGCAAGCATCGTTACGAGAGAACAGGGCAAAATTACAGTTCCCACTTTTGTAAAGAAAACAAACAGAGAAGAATAATAGGAGCCTAAAACATGAAATGTCCATTCTGTAATCACGAAAATACCAGAGTTATCGATTCGAGACCTGTTGAGGACAAGAACTCGATCAGACGACGCAGAGTATGCGATGAATGCCAGAAAAGATTTACCACTTACGAACAGATAGAAACCATTCCTCTTATTGTCAGAAAGAAAGACAATAACCGCGAAGCATATAACAGAAAGAAAATTGAGGACGGTATCTTAAGAGCCTGCCACAAGAGACCTGTATCGGCAGCTCAGATAAGAGATTTGGTTGATGAAATCGAGACCGAAATCTTCTGCAATGAAGACAAGGAAGTCGGCTCGGATACAATCGGCGAATTAATTATGGATAAACTCAAAGATCTGGATCCCGTTGCATATGTACGTTTTGCATCCGTCTACAGAGAGTTTAAGGATGTAAATACGTTCATGGATGAATTAAAGAAAATGCTTAATTAGGCAAAACGGGACCGCTTAATAACGGTCCCTTTTGTAATATAAAATAAATTTATAGAGAAAGGGTAGAGTAATGAAAAAGATCAAAACTCTCGTTCTTTTTTGCTTACTCACTTTGACTACTGTACTGTGTGCGTGCACAGACGATAAGGCAAAGGCTTCCGAATCTATAACTATTGGAATCGCTCAGGACATTGATGACAGTCTTGACCCCCACAAGATGGTGGCGGCAGGAACAAAAGAAATCTTCTTCAATGTGTTCGAGGGATTGGTAAAACCTGATAGTGACGGAAATATCGTGCCTGCAGTAGCTGAGAGTGTAGAAGTATCAGAGGACAAACTAAGTTACACATTTAAGTTAAGAAAAGGAATCAAATTCCACGACGGCAAAGCAGTTACGATTGAAGATCTGGAATATTCAATCAACAAATTTGCCGGACGAGACGGAAGCGGAAACGCACCTGTCAGTTCGGCTTTTTCAAATATCTCGGAAGTTAATATTATTTCCGATGATTCCGTAGAAATTAAACTTGCTTCTCCGGACCCTGCATTTCTTTCATATTTAGCCAGCGTTGAAGCAGCTGTTATCCCTAAAGGAAATGCAACACCCGATACCGTTGCAATCGGTACGGGTCCTTACAAGTACGTATCCAGAAGTCCCCTTCAGAACGTTGTATTCGAAAGATTCGATTCATACTGGGGAGAGGGCGGAAACGTTAAGAACGTAACCTTTAAAATCTGCACAAATGCCGATACCATCGCAATGGAACTTGAGGGCGGCACAATCGATATGTGTATTCACCTTACCAAAGGCCAGAAAATGCAGCTCGATCCGCAGAATTTTACAGTTTACGAAGGTACAATGAACCTTGTACAGGCTTTGTATCTTAATCATGAATTTGAGCCTTTTAACGATGTTAATGTAAGAAAGGCTATGAACTATGCGGTAGATGTAGACGAGATAATGGATTATGTTTCCGACGGAAGCGGATCAAAGGTAGGAACCAGTATTTATCCGAACTTCGGAAAATACTTTGATAAGGAGCTTACCGAAGTATACAATCCCAATCTTGAAACTGCTAAAGAGCTGATGGCAAAGAGTGCTTATCCCGACGGATTTAACATGACCATCACAGTTCCTTCAAATTATGACCAGCATGTTGATACAGCACTTGTATTAAAGAATCAGCTTGCACAGATTGGTATCAATGCCGAAATAAAGGAAGTTGACTGGGAGACCTGGCTTAACGATGTTTATTTCGGAAGAAAATATGATGCTACGGTTATCGGTGTAGATGCTGCAAACTTATCGGCAAATGCACTTCTTTCAAGATTTACTTCAGATGCATCCGATAACTTTACAAATTACAACAATCCTGTTTACGATGAGACATTTAAGAATGCCGTAAGCAGTGCAGATGATGAAACAGCAACACAGTATTACAAGGAATGCGCAGAAATTTTAAATTCTGATGCAGCCAATGTATACATTCAGGACCTTCCTGATTTTGTTGCATTAAACAAAAAGTTTGAGGGATATTCATTCTATCCCCTTTATGTGCTCGATTTAACAAAGATTAAGGCGGTACAGTAATTAATGGGTAAATATATAATCAAAAAGTTAATCAGACTGATTATTACCCTGTTTATTACAAGTTTTGTTATATTTTTGATTTTTGAACTGGTGCCGGGCGATCCTGTACTGGATAAGCTCGGTACCAGAGCAACACCCGAACTGGTAGAGGCGTTAAGGATACAGTACGGACTGGATCAGCCGTTTATTTTACGATATTTAAAATTCATCGGTGGCATTTTCACACTGGATTTCGGAACATCCTATTCTTACGGCGTACCGGTTGCATCGCTCCTAAAAGAAAAGATAGTTATTAATCTGTTTTTATCTGTAATAGCTCTTTTCTTTGTGATAGTAATATCATTCCCGCTTGGCATATATGTTGCAAAGCATACAGGCGGTATATCGGATAAAATAATAAGTCCGCTCAACCAGGCATCTATGTCGATTCCTTCGTTTGTTTTGGGACTTCTTATAACTTTCTTTTTCGGAATAGTTTTAAGATGGTTTAGGCCGGGCGGATATGTTTCCTTTAATACGAATTTCGGGGGATTTTTATACTTCCTTATTTTTCCCGCATTTGCACTCGCAATACCCAAGATTGCAATGTGTATAAGGCTTTTAAAAGGCAATATCCTTGAAGAAGCCGGTAAAGACTATTCGCTTACCGCATATGCGAGAGGAAACAACACAACAGGACTTTTGTACAGACATGTTCTTAAAAATGCGATAATGCCGACGATTACTTTTATCGGTATGATAGCCGCAGACATGATCTGTTCAGGCATAGTAATAGAGCAGGTATTTTCGATACCGGGACTCGGACAGATGTTAATCAGTTCTATTTCCACCAGAGACTTTCCCGTGGTTGAAGCGGAAGTTATGATGATAGCACTCTTTATTATGCTTATAAGTTTCTTAACCGATATTATTCATGCTTTAATTGATCCGAGGGTAAGGATTTGATATAAGCCTATTTAAGGCATTGGGGTGTACATATGGTAGTTTTCAGGGTAGATGCCAATTCTATGATCGGTAAAGGTCATATGAAAAGATGCGTCGCTATTGCAAAAGCAATCAGACTGCTGGGGGGCAGTGTGCTTTTTGTGACCAGAGAAGATTCGGATACTTCGTTAATCGAAAGTAATTTTATGGAATATGAAACTGTTCCGTCGATGACTCTCGGCAGTGAAAAAGCAATCAATTGTCTTAAGGATATTATTTCCGAAAAGAACGCGAAAGTCTGCGTTGTCGACAGTTATGATGTTTCCAATACCGCATTTAATTCATTAAAGGAAGTATGTAAGGTAATTCTTATAGAGGATTATCTTTATGAAGTTTATGATGTTGACTGCGTTATAAACTACAATTTATATGCGGATAAGATTGATTATATGTCCAAGTATAAAGGCAATACCAAGCTTCTTTTAGGTATTGAATATGCTCCTTACGGTAATGAGTTTTTAGGCTCATTCAGGGTAATAGACCGACATGATATCGACAGCATTATGGTATATACCGGTGAACTTGATCCTCATGAACTGGCACCCGGAATTGTAGATTCACTTTTGGACTGCATTGACGATTCGGTCAGACTTCGTGTCGTAACTAGTAAGAATGCAACTACGAGGGATATTCTTTTTAAGATGAGCAATACTTCCTCGCAGATAATTGTAGAACCTGATCTTGCAAGTTATTCAAAGTTATTAAAGAGCTGCGATGTAGCAGTTACAATAGCCGATTCGGTTTGCTATGACATATTAAGTATAAATGTTCCCGCGGTTGTATTTCAGAGTGATTACAGCCAGAATATGCTTTTAAAGAGCCTTACAAATTCAGGTTTGATGGCATACGGCGGAGACTATGTGAATAAGAGCAATAAATTCTACGGAGACCTCGTAAGCGGTGTTAAAAAGCTTACAAGCGAGGAAGAGAGAATGAAGATTCGCGCCAATATAGCCGGCCTTAAACTCGGTCAGGGTGCGAATAATCTTGCAAAAGCAATATTGGAATATGAAAAAAATTAAACTCAACAATCAAAAGAAGGCTGGCATCATAATAGTTGTTATTATGATTGCTTTCGTGCTCTTAGGTTTTTTAAACAAAAATCCTTTTGATTTGATGAATAAAGACCTGATTTTAAAGGGTCCCTCTTTTTCCCATCTGTTCGGCTGTGACGAATTCGGAAGGGATATCTTAAAAAGAACTCAGACGGGAATGGGTATTTCGGTTGCCATTTCCGTATTTTCTGTGCTTATCGGCACTTTTTTCGGTACAATAATCGGAGCATTATGCGGATATTTCGGAGGCATCGTTGATGAAATCTTATCAAGTATCATCGATGTCTTATTTGCTGTTCCCTCACTTCTTTTAGCACTTGTATTTGTTTCGCTTTTCGGAAGCGGATATCTGCAGGTTACTTTAGCTCTCGGAATTGCGATTATCCCTTCGTTTGCAAAAATGATGAGATCGGAATTTAAAAAGCAGAGAGAACTTGAATATGTAAAAATGGCCAAGCTCTTAAAAATACCCACGGCCAGAATCCTTTTCGTACACATACTTCCGAATGTGACCGAAACATTTTTAAACTGTGTATTTATAGCATTTAACAACTGTATATTAGCCGAAGCCGGACTTTCGTTCCTCGGCATCGGAGTACAGCCTCCTTTGGCATCCATAGGTACGCTTCTATCGGACGGAGGCGGATATATAAGAAGAGCACCTTACATGGTATTCTTCCCTGCGTTAACACTTATATTGCTGCTTTTCGGCATAGGATTATTATCAAGCGGAGAATCTTTCCATCATGCTTACAGTAAAAGATTTAAAGATTGAATTCTTTGACCACGATCTGCCGGAAGTTGCGGTGAAGGACGTGGATTTTACAATTAAAGACGGTGAAATACTCGGTATTGTAGGTGAATCGGGCTCGGGAAAAAGTATGACCGCTATGGCTATTGCGGGACTTTTAAACCGTAAGGATCTTACAAAATCCGGAATGATAGATTTAGACGGAACGGATATTCTTAATTCTCCCAGAAGTAAGATAAGGGAAATTCAGGGTAACGAAATCGGTTTTGTTTTTCAGGATCCTTTAAATTCAATGAACCCCGTGCTTAAGGTCGGAGCTCAGGTTGAAGAGGCCATGAGAATCAGAAAAAAAGAACTCGGTTTTTCAAAGGAAGATATGAAAAACCGTGCTCTGGAAGTTATGAAGAGTGTAGGCCTTGATGATGCGGAAAGAATATACGAATCATACCCTCATCAGATTTCAGGCGGTCAGAGACAGCGAGCAATGATTGCCGCAGCACTTGTACTTAAGCCGAAGCTTTTAATCTGTGATGAGCCCACAACCGCACTTGATGTAACCGTTCAGAAGAGAATTATTGACGTTCTAAAGGAACTTAATCAGAAGACAGGTACATCGATTCTTTTTATATCACACGATTTATCCGTTATCAAAGCTTTGTGCGACAGAGTAGTCGTAATGAAGGACGGACTTGTAGTAGAAGAAGGAAGCGTAAAAGAGATATTCGAAAACCCTACGAAAGAATATACGAAACAGTTGATTTTTTAATATGTCAGAAAAAGTTTGTGAAGTAAAAAATTTAACATATCTTTACCCGAAGTCTGATAAAGGCGTAAAAAATGTAAGCCTTTATGTGAATAAGGGAAGCATTGTCGGACTGCTTGGCGAGAGCGGATGCGGAAAATCCACTCTGGCTAAGTGTATTTCTTCGCAGTTAATTCCGCAGTCGGGTGAGATAGTCTGTCAAAAAATAGGTTATATTTTCCAGGATAATTATGCTTCACTGAATCCTGCAAAAAGAGTAGGATGGCTCTTAAAAGAAACCATAAAATACGGCAATCCTGAAAAGTTTTCGGAATACGAAAAACGCATTAAAAATATCCTTGAAGATGTAGAGCTTGATGAAAGCGTTCTGGAGCATTACCCCAGCGAGCTTTCAGGCGGCCAGAGACAACGTATAGGCATTGCAATGGCTCTTTTATCGAACCCTGATATTTTAATCGCTGACGAGCCTGTATCGGCGCTTGACGTGACGGTTCAGAAGCAGGTAATTAAACTTATCAAGAAGCTTAATGAAAGAAAGAATCTTGCAATTCTTTTTATATCACACGATATTAAAGTGGTAAGAGAAATCTGCAATTATATTTATATCTTAAAAGACGGAGAACTGATTGAAGAAGGAGACAGCGAAGATCTTTTTACGAACCCTTCGAATGAGTATACAAAGAACCTTTTGGACAGTTCTTATCTGGAGTAGCATATGTTTAAAAAATTTAAGCCCGATATGGATGTGAAATCGGTCTATGATATAGATTTTGATTCACTCTTAAGCGAGGGCGTAAAAGGAATAATATTTGATATAGACAACACGCTTGTTGCTCATGATGCGCCATGCACCAAAGAGAGCGATGAGCTTGTTAAAAGCCTGATAGATAAGGGCTTTAAGCTTTTTATCTTAAGCAACAACGATGAAGACCGCGTAAAACTTTTCATTCAGAATGTCTATATCGATTATATTTATAAATCCGGCAAACCATCGGCTAAAAACTATCTTGTAGCATTTGAAAAAATGGGTTTAAAGAAAGAAGAAGTGGTTGCCATAGGCGATCAGCTTTTTACCGACTGTTTAGGCGCTAAAAATGCAGGCATTAAGTTTATCAGAGTAGGCATAGTCTCGAAGAAAGAGCCGCCTCATATCAAACTTAAAAGAATACTCGAAAAACCGGTTGAGCTGTTATCAAAAATCTGAATTGTGTATGTGTGGAAGCAGGGAATTAAATGATTAAGGTTGATAATATCAGCAAGAAGTTCATAAGGAATATTAAAAACGATTCCTCCAAAAAGTCTTTCGGAAAAAAGACCAAAGAGGAATTCTATGCCGTAAGCGGCGTTTCTTTTGAAGCAAAAGAAGGCGAAATACTCGGTATTTTAGGACCTAACGGAGCAGGCAAAACCACGCTTCTAAGAATGCTTGCGTCTTTAATGACACCAAACGACGGAGAGGTGGAAATCTACAGAGCCGACGGTACTTTAATAGATGATCCGGTTGATAAGAAAAAATATATCGGATACTTATCAGGTAACACAAAGCTTTATAACCGTTTCTCTACCAGAGAAATGCTTAAAATCCTTGCAAATGTATATGGTATGAGCGAGGAAGATACGGATAAACGAATTGAATTTATCGAAGATGTTCTGGAAATGCAGAATTTCATCGATAACAGAATAGAAAAACTTTCAACGGGCCAGACACAGAGAGCAAATATTGCAAGGTGTCTTATTCATTCGCCCGAAATCTATATATTCGACGAGCCCACACTGGGTCTTGACGTAATCAGTTCTGATGCTATCGTCAATTTTATGAAAAAGGAAAAAGAAGAAGGCAAGACAGTGCTTTATTCCACACATTACATGGAAGAAGCACAGTATCTCTGTGACCATATTTTTATGATTTATAAGGGTAAGAGAATTGCTTACGGAACTCCTGCAGAACTGATGGAAGCGACAGGTACCGACAACCTTCGTGACACGTTTAAAGCACTTGTTAACAGGGAGGGCGGAAGCGATGAATAGAAAGATCATTTTTACCCTTCTTAAAAAAGAACTGACGGATATTTTCAGAGATACGAAAACTATTATCATTATGGTTATCGTACCGCTTATTTTATATCCTCTGGTATTCCTTGGCTCGCTGCTTTTAACATCGAGTCTTTTAAAAGAATCCACGGTTAAAACTTATAATGTAGCCATAGTAAGTACTACTGCGGAAACCACGCAGAATATCCGCTCTCTTTTAGACGATGCCCTTTCAAAGCATGAATATCATTTCCATACTGAAGAAATAAATTCATCGGAAGACTACGAAAAACTTATAAGAGACGAAAAGTTCGATGTCATAATTGTTCCGGAAATTACAGAGAACGATTATCCTGACATTACGATTCATAGTCTGACTTCATCAAACAAATCAGGCACGGCCCGTTCAATGGTTGATGTGGTATTTTCCGATTACAGCGACGATATTATCGAAGAGCGTTTTAAAGATGCTCTGGATAATTACGATATCTTAAAAGAAGAGCCTTTCAAATTGGAAAAGAAAGACTATTCAAGTAAGGAAGAAACGACCGGAATGCTGATTGGCTACATTATGCCTTTTATGATGATTATAAGCGTGCTTATGGGCGCGTTTACCGTAGCCATAGACATCTCTGTGGGTGAGAAGGAGAGAGGCACGCTGGAAACACTTATAACGCTTCCGATTAGCAACACACAGATGATGATTTCAAAATTCCTTGCGGTAACAATCTTTGCTCTGTTCTCGGTTGCAATTAACATCCTGTCATTTGCACTGATGGGAATCTTTATATTCAACTCAATGGAATATGCCAAGACCTTTGTCGGAGAATTTAAGTTTACGCAGTTTATTCCGTCGATACTATTAATGTTTGTACTTCTTGTTCTTTTTACGATGTTTGTATCAAGCGTATGTCTCTGCGTGGATTTTATGGCAAAGAGCGTAAAAGAAGCAAACAACCTTACCACACCATTAATGTTAATTCTTATGACCGGTGCGGGAATGTCTGTTTTACCCGGCGTTAAGCTTAATTTCGGACTTGCACTTGTACCAATATTAAACGTATCCCTGCTCATAAAAGAATTATTCATGCTTAATTTTGACGTATCGCTTGTGGCAGTTGTTTTTGCAGCTACGATTATTCATACGACGATAGCGATTTACATTATGACCAAGGTATTTTCTTCGGAAAACATCCTTTTCGGAGAGGGTTTAAGAAGCGTAAGAATCTTCGAAAAAAGAGCGAATATGCCCAAGGATCAGATACCCGGAGTCGGAGATATCGTAATGGTATTTGCCCTTATGTTTTTAATCTCCAATTTTGCCGGCGGATTCGTGGTACTCAAATTCGGATTTATCGGATATGCTTTTTCGCAGTTAATCATATTCCTTGTTCCCGTTCTTTATGCTCTGTACATGAAAGCGGATATGAAGAATGTATTCTCGCTTGAAGCACCCGGCATAAAAGAAATGGTCGGAGTACTGTTCTTTGTAAGCGGCTCATATGTATTTAATACTGTGCTTGTATCGATTCTTTATAATGCATTTCCGGTTATTGCACATGACAACGATATGCTTTCGGGTGTCGTTTCAAGTGCAGGATTTATCCCCGCACTTCTTGTAATAGGATTAATGCCTGCGATAGCGGAAGAGGCTGCATTCAGAGGTTTTCTTTACGGAACTCTTAAGAATAAAAGAATACCCATTCTCGCAACAATTGTTATTACTGCAGTAGTTTTTGCGGCATATCATATGAATCTTTTACAGTTCATATATGTTACGCTTATGGGCCTTCTAATGTCTTATATGATTTATAATTCAAAGAGTATTTTTGTTACTGCGTTTTTCCATCTTTTAAACAATTCGTTCTCGGTTTTACTGGAATATCATCCTGATCTCTTTAAGAATGTGCCACTTCTTACAAAGAGGCAGTTTGAGGTAAAAGAGATAATAATCTATATGCTTATAGGAATTGCGCTTGTGGCAATTGGATTCTTTATCTCGGATAATAAAATCGGTATATTTTCAAAACTTTCAAAGAATAAAAAAGAGGGCTGATATCAGCAATGTCATTAAGTTAAGATGATGGAAACAAGAGTTCTATATCATAAATGATATAGGGCTCTTTTTTTTATAAAAAATACTTGACATGCAACTGAAAATGTGTGGCCGCCTTCGCTACCGATTTGTTTTTTGAGGAAGCGA
>JAFYHV010000155.1 GCA_017538995.1 Lachnospiraceae bacterium
CGGAGTAGATGACGGTTCTAACGTGGCATACGGATTTGTATATTCACAGGAGTTCCAGAATAAGAAAGTATCTGATGAAGAGTATGTAATAATCCTTTATCATTCATTCTTCGGAAGAGATCCTTTTGATCCGAACAACCTTGATACGGACGGATATAACTACTGGGTTAACAAGCTTAAGGCAGGAACAGACAGAATGGATGTACTTGCAGGATTTACCAATTCGGCAGAATTCCAGAATCTTTGCAATAAGTACAATATCAAACGAGGAACCCTTGTTCCTTCTGAAAAACCTTCGTACAGAAAGGCACACAATCTTCCGTAACCGGGATACTTTTAAGATAATTGAATAACATTTTTAGAGGCGGGGCTTTTGCTCCGTCTCTTTTTATGATAAAAAATAGTTATGGCACTTACTAAGAAAACAGTAAATTGGATTAATAAACTGAATATATCGCTTAAAGGCAGGACTGTTCTGGTGACAGGTTCTAACAGCGGTGTCGGATTTAAGACTGTTGAAACAGCTCTTTATCTTGGTGCCGATGTTATTATGGCATGCAGAAATATTAAAAAAGCTGAAGCAGCAAGAGAAGAACTCATAAAAGAATATCCAAACGCGTCCATACGGATTCTTCAAATGGATTTATCGGATTTATCATCAATTGATGCTTTTACGAAGAATATAATCGACAATAAAATTGACATAGATATTTTTGTAAACAACGCGGGTACTTTTCATAAAAGCGGTGTAACAAAGGATGGTTTTGAGAATGTGCTCGGAACCAATTATTTTGCTGTATATTATTTAAGCGAAAAGATATTGCCTTATCTTGAAACACTTTCGCATAAAGTTATTTACTGCAATACGATTTCTGTAGTACACAAGATGGCGAAGATTGATTATGATGATTTTTATTTTACGAGAAAATACAAACATTTTGCCGTATATGCCAGATCAAAACTCTGCCTGGCAAAGTATTCATATTATTTGTCAAAACGTTACGAGAATTCCAATATTGATGTTTTTATGATTCATCCGGGTATATCTGTTACTCCGCTTGGAGCAAATGCTTTCGGAAATACAGTTAAAAAACTTGCGGGAATAATGAAGTGGGTATTTAATTCACCTGAGAAATCTTCATTATCTTTGTATTACATTATTTCAAAGGATTTACAAACCTGCTCGATAGTCGGCCCTCACATTCTGGAAGCATGGGGATATCCTAAAGAAAACCGTGTCAGAAAATGTGTAAAAGAAGGGGCAGAGGAGCTTATTAGATTTACAGAAAATGAAATAAAGAAAATAATTTGAAATATTTGTGTCCAAAGGTTTAATTTATTGACTGAAAGCTTTTAAAATTGCTATACTGTTTATTGTGGAAAAGGATATTCTAACTGGGGGAAAAGGAATGAAAAAAAAGAATTACATTTTCAAGGCAGTTTCTGTTTTAATGACGCTGATTATTTTTGCGTTAACTCTTTTACCATCCAATGAGGCAAAAGCTTATTCCGGCAGAGATAAAAATGGTAATCTTTCGCTTACTGCAACCGGAAATATTAAAATCAATCTGCTTGTCGCAGCAATCGACCCCACATTGTCTTCAATTGACGGAAATAATTACTGGAACGGAAAAAAGAAAATAAAAGCATCGGAGTATTTTGGTTATTCTCTGGATGATTCTCTTGATTTCTGGATTGATAATTTTGAGGAGATTTCACACAACACAATATCTTTTAATGTAGTTGATAAAATTGTTATTAATGAATTCCCAAAATATTGTTCTATAGATTCTCTGGATAATAAGTCTTTCCAGAAAATATTTAAAAAGAATTCCTACGGATACGGAGACTGGATGGGAGGAATAAGCGACCCTGCATTTAAACCGTATGATACCGCATGGGATTTGGATTACGATTATTACATTGATAAGCTCAATCTCGTAAAACGTAAAAACAATAATGAATTTGATATGCTTTTCCTTATAGGAATAGATCCTCTTTCTCCCTGTGAAACATGTGTTGTAGGAAGCAGTCCTTTTGATGTTAACGGAAGAACATTCATTCGTGAGTGCGACAATTTTTTCATTATAACACCCACATTCTCGAGAAAAGACGGATCATTGGAAAATATGGGACACCTTGCAGAGCATATGCTAAGCTACAATTACAGTCAGATTCCATATGATCCCAAACATGTTATAGACGGAAATAATTATTCTGCATTAAATGACTGGCAGAAATACAGTAGTTGCAAACTCATGTCAACTACCGATACCAAGATTTACGGATACGGAATGGTTCATTATTCGCCCAATTCAACAACTGATTATGACTGGGAGAATAATACAAAAGTTAAGTATTACAAAAATTTTAAAGAAGGAAAAGATGTTCAGTACTTTACTGCTGACGACTGTTATTTAAACGATCCTTTCTTTGCTAAATATGGCGGCGATGCCACAATTGCCCATCACAGATGGTGGTTTTACAATATGCCTTATGCGGATGGCCGTGATAAGGACGGATATTATAATAACTGGTGGAGATATATATTCACTCCGAGTTATGTGGATTATATTTGTCAGGATTTGAACTACAATCCAAATAGCGGAATAGTATTAGGTGTCGGAGAATCCATAGCAGTAAAATTCAGAGTTAATGAACAGCCATGGTATGATTTTACAACTGATACAGTGGCAAGTTCTGCAGCTGTTGAGATAAAGGATAAAAGTATTTTATCTGTCTCAAAAGGAAAGATTAAAGGATTAAAAGCCGGAAAAACGGAAATAACAATTAAACTTGACGGAAAATCAGTCAGTTATACCGTAAATGTAGTTGCTTCTTCTAAGAAGGATCAGGTTACGGATTTTGTAAAGAGATTTTACAAGGAAGTTCTCGGAAGAAGTCAGGAAGAAATTGACAGAGATAAAGACGGTATTAACGACTGGGTTAACAGACTGGTTTCAGGCGAGGAAACCGGTGCTCAGGTTGCATACGGATTTGCCAACAGTCAGGAGTTTAATAATCGTAAAGTATCAGATGAAGACTATCTAAAGATTCTTTATAAATCTTTCTTTAACAGAGATCCGGATGCAAGCGGTTATAATGACTGGCTGAATAAACTGAAAGCAGGAGAAAACAGAATCGTTGTCCTTGCGGGATTTACCAATTCGCCGGAGTTTAAAAATCTTTGTGCGGAATATAATATAAACCCGGGCAAACTGAATCCTGAAGATTATGTAAAGGGTAGCAATCAGAATAACAACCAAAATAATAATCAGAACAACAACCAGAACAAACCTAAATTGGAATTAAAGCTTGAAACTACACATGTCAATCTGGAAAAGCTTTCCAAATTTGTAGGAGATCTTTACTGGAGTGCCCTCGGAAGACCGGGCGATGATGACGGTATCGCTTACTGGGAAGGCTGCATTATTAACGGGATAGACGATCGGGGAAATGAATACAACATTTCCACAGTAATAAGCAAAGGCTTCTTCTTATCGAAAGAATATAAGGATATGAATAAATCCGAAGAAGAGTTTACTCTTGACTGTTACGAAGCATTTTTCGGAAGAAATCCTGTGGGAACCGACGATGAAGTAAACTATTGGAAATGGGTAGACAAGCTTAAAACGGGCGAAATAACCCGCCAGGAAATGATTGAGGTCGGTTTCGGATACTCGCAGGAGTTTAAAAACCTCCTTACCAATGAATACGGATTCGAAATTATAGAATAACACTCATAAAAAGACCTTTTTGACACGAAAGACTAACATATTGTTATAGACGAATATTCATTTTTACCTCCAATTTATAGTATGATGAGAGCGTAGAGGGATATATATATAGATTAGGGATTTGTCAAAAGGGGAATAATATGAAGAGTAAGGGGTTCTCGCTTGTAGAGTTAATTATTGTAATTGCTATACTTGCTATTCTTGTAGGAGTTATGGCTCCTTTGCTTATCAGATATATTGAGAAGACTAATGTTTCTTCCGATATTCAGTTATGTGACACGATTAAGGAAGCTGTTAATATCGCACGTTGCGATCCTGATATCCTTGAGGACGATGACAGTGCACAGCAGATTTCTTATCTTGAAGACGGAAGTCTGTACAGTGTTGCATACTTCACACAGCAGACTGCATTTACAGATGCTGCGTGTGAAATACTTGGCGCAAACATTATCGGAGATTCTGCGAACGCCAATGTACTTAGCTCCAGAAGTTTAATGAAGTCCAGAGTTGCCAAACAAAGTGGTGTTATCATGATGCAGATGCAGGGTAACAACCTTTATGTGTGGATTGACCACAGTGACAAAGAAGGCGGCAACGACGACAATACGTGTAACTCGTATGTTAATCTGGAATCTTCGGGAGTTATCTTTGTGGACTGATAAAAATTTTTCTTTAAAATTTTTATACAAAACAACCCTTTCAATGATATGAAAAAAGGCTTCAAATTGTTATAATAACGTTGAAGTCTTTTTTCGTTTTTAGGAGGAATAAATGAGTGTATACGAAGAGCTTTGCAAATACAAGGATGACAAATATAAGGATTTTCAGAGCAATCTTGTTCCGAATATTTCTAAGGATACAATTCTCGGAGTCAGAACTCCGGATATGAGAAAAATAGCCAAGGATATGTTTGGAACCGCAGAAGGTAATAAATTCTTAAAAAAGCTTCCGCATAAATACTATGAAGAAAATCTGGTTCATTTTTTTATGATTGCAAATATAAAAGATTTTGACGAGTGCATAAAAGAAACAGAGCGTTTTCTTCCTTACATCGACTGCTGGCCTGTATGTGATCAATCAAGCCCCAAGGCGTTTAAAAAGAAACACGATAAACTTTTACCTCTCATAAAAAAATGGATTGATTCAGATCATGTATATACATCAAGATTCGGTATGAGAATGTTGATGAACGAATTCTTGGGAGATGACTTTAAACCCGAATATTTAAAATGGGTTGCTTCTAAAAAAGGAGAAGATTATTACCTTAAAATGATGATTGCATGGTACTTTGCGACAGCGCTTGCAAAACAGTATGATGCTACAATTCCTTACTTTGAAAAGCACGTGCTCGACGACTGGTGTCACAAGAAAGCCATTCAGAAAGCGGTTGAAAGTTTCCGTGTAACGGATGAGCATAAAGAGTATTTAAAATCCTTAAGATAACGCTAAATGTATTTCTTTGAAAAATAGCTGATTTTATGGTAAAATAACTATGTATGTGCTAAGGAAAGAGATACATAAATAATGAGCGAATTTAAAAAATACAGAAATTTAATCTGGGAATTATCAAAGAACGACTTTAAGAAAAGGTATGCAGGCAGCTCACTCGGAAGAGTATGGGCTTTTGTTCAGCCTATTGTTACGGTTGTTCTTTATTATTTTGTTTTTGGTCTGGTTTTACCAGGAAGAGCACCGTATGACAGTGATGTTCCGTATGTTATATATCTGACAGCAGGACTTGTTCCATGGTTTTTCTTCAATGAAGCGGTTACAACAGGTGCGAATGTAATGCATGAATACAATTATCTTGTCAAAAAGGTTGTATTTAAAGTAAGCATCCTTCCGTTTATAAAAACCATATCCGCAACGTTTATTCATTTATTCTTTATATGCGTTTTGCTTGTGATGTATTTCCTGTACGGATTTAAGCCCAGTGTTCAGATAATCGAGCTTTTATATTACTCGTTCTGTCTCTTTATGATGGCTCTTGCAATTACGTATATTACAAGCGCAGTAACTGTATTCTTCAAAGATTTACTGCAGATAATAAATATTCTTCTGATGTTCGGAATGTGGGGAACACCCATTCTCTGGCACATCAGTCAGCTGCCCGCAAAAGCTCAGCAACTGGAGCCTCTGTTCAGATTCAATCCTGTTAATTACGTTATCGAAGGCTACAGAAGCGCTTTGTTTGAAGGCACATGGGTACATGAAAGATGGCTCGATACACTTGTTTTCTGGGGCATTGTGGCTGTTTTGTTTGCAATCGGTGCATATGTATTTAAGAAATTAAGACCGCTCTTTGCGGATGTTTTATAAAAGTATTGGACTAACTTATGAGTGAAAACGAAATCGTAAAAGAGAATAAAGAACTGTCGATTGAAGTAAAGAATGTCACCAAGATTTACAGTCTTTACAAGCGTCCTTCAGACAGACTGATTGATACTTTTCATTTAATGCCCTGGAGAAAATATCCTAAAAATCTCGCATTAAATGATGTGTCTTTTTCAGTTGCCAAGGGTGAGACCGTAGGTATTATCGGTACTAACGGCTCCGGTAAATCGACTGTTCTTAAAATCATCACAGGAGTTCTTACGCCTACTAAAGGAAAGGCAACGGTTAAAGGCCGTATTTCCGCTTTGCTAGAATTAGGTGCCGGTTTTAATGCCGAATATACAGGTGTAGAAAATGTATATTTAAACGGCACAATGATGGGCCTTACCAGAGAAGAGATTGATAAGAAGCTTCCTGAGATTCTTGAATTTGCCGATATCGGAGATTATGTATATTCACCGGTTAAGACTTATTCATCAGGTATGTTTGTACGTCTCGCATTTGCTGTTGCTATCAATATCGATCCCGAGATTCTTATTGTAGACGAAGCATTGTCCGTAGGTGACGTATTCTTCCAGGCAAAGTGCTATCGCAAGTTTGAAGAGTTCAAAAAGCAGGGCAAGACAATTCTTTTTGTATCTCATGATTTGTCAAGCATTGCAAAATACTGCGACAGAGTTGTTCTTTTAAACAAGGGCGACAAACTCGGCGAAGGTTCACCCAAGGAAATGATCGACCTTTACAAGCAGGTTCTTGTAGGCCAGTACAAGGATGAGAATAATACTGAAGTAAAAGAAGGTCTTAATACCGATACACTTGAATACGGATCAAAGAAAGCTCAGATTCTTGACTGTAAGATTTTTGACAACACCGGCAAGAACAGCAATGCAATCATAAAAGGTACTTCTTTTAAGATAAAAATTGATGCTGAGATTTTCGAAGATCTTGAAGCGCCCATATTTGCATTTACTTTTAAGAATGTGCAGGGTACTGAAATTACAGGTACCAATACAATGATAGAAAAGTCTATTACCGAAGGTTTGAAGGGCGGTACTAAGCTTACGATAGAGTTTACGCAGGATATGAACCTTCAGGGCGGCGAATATCTTTTATCACTCGGACTTACCGGATTTGAGAAGGGTGAATTCACTGTATATCACAGACTTTATGACTGCATTAATGTAACTGTAGTATCAGACAAGGATTCGGTCGGATATTATGATATGAATTCAGAGGTTAACATAACATACAAATAGGTTTACATAAATGGAAGATTTCAAAATCGGAAAAGTGAATATAGACTTAAAGCATTATTCCGGAAATGATATTTATTCCGAAGGTGAGATAGAAGATAAGCTCCTAAAAGTAGCAGAGGAAAACGATCCGAAAGACTTCAGGAAAATCATTGAAGAAAATGACAGCTGGTCATATCTTTATCACCTTTCGAAGGAAAGACAGAATATTGTTTCATGGCTGCCGATTTCAAAGAACGATAAAGTTCTTGAAGTAGGCGCAGGTCCCGGAGCAATCACGGGAGAGTTATGTAAACTAGCTGCATCTGTTGATTCCGTGGATCTTTCTCTTAAAAGAAGTAAGATTAACGCCAACAGAAACAAAGAGTGCGACAATCTTTCGATTAAAGTCGGAAACTTTACGGATATAGAGCCTGATCTTGATGCCGATTATGACTGGATAATGTTAATCGGTGTTTTTGAATATGCAGTTTCATATATGGGCTCGGATACGCCTTATGAAGATTTCTTAAAGATATTAAAGAAGCATGTAAAGAAAGACGGTCGTATCGTAATTGCTATCGAAAACAGACTCGGACTTAAATATTTTGCGGGCTGCAAGGAAGATCATACATGTGAATTCTTTGACGGAATTGAGAATTATAAAATAGACAGCCATGTCAGAACTTTTACGAAGAAAGGTCTTGAGAAGATATTCGAAAAGGTTGACATAACTAATTATCATTTCTATTATCCTTATCCTGATTACAAGCTTCCTAATGCAATTTTCTCCGACAGAAGACTGCCTTCATGCGGCGAACTTAAGGACAATATCAGAAACTTTGATCAGGACAGACTTCTTTTGTTCAACGAGACAAGGGCATATGACGGTCTGATTGAAGACGGTATGTTTGACGAGTTTTCAAATTCGTTTGAAGTTATTTTAGGTCCGGACGTAAATGTTTCATATGCGAAATATTCTATGGACCGTGATGACAAATACTGTGTAAAGACCAGAATCATCGAAGAGAACGGTATTAAAAAGGTAGAAAAGTCTGCAGTATACGAAGCAGGCAAGACACATATAGCAAATATCAAAA
The DNA here is from genome assembly GCA_017538995.1 of Lachnospiraceae bacterium. Classification (GTDB taxonomy): domain Bacteria; phylum Bacillota; class Clostridia; order Lachnospirales; family Lachnospiraceae; genus UBA3766. Next base: position 8,404 of record JAFYHV010000155.1, read on the forward strand.
AAGCGGTTGATGAGCTTAATGTTCGTTTCCGTTTTTCAGAGCTTAACATCAACAATATTCTCGAATACGATGAGAGCGAAGGAAAGCTTGTATTTGAATTCCTCGAAGGAAAGACTTTGGAGTCTCTTTTAGACGAGTGCGTTCTTAAAAACGACAAAGAAGCATTTGTCGAGCTTTTTGAGAAATATAAATCACTCGTTTATTACAACGAAGATTATCCCGTTGTAGATGATGATTTTATCTTTTCAAATATTATCGTAAATGATAAAGGTTTTAATCTTATCGACTGCGAATGGACCAGATTTACCAAGGGCAGCGCTGTTGAGGTGGTTTCCCGAGCAATCAACAATTATCTTTTACCCGGTAATTTCCGTCTGAAGATAAAAGAATGGATTGACTGCAAGAACGATTATAACGAAGACCTCTTTATCAATGAGAGAGTGCTTCATGACAATCTTGCGCTTTCAACAGTCAGACACAATATCGGAAAAGGCGTATACGACCTTAAGTATATGACTGACAGGATTACTGCACTTGATATTAAGTTCCAGATCTATGAGGACTTCGGTGACGGATTCTCGGAAGAGAATTCATACTATTTGGTTGACATAAAAAAGCATGGTCCCAATATGCTTTTAAACATTCCGATTAAAGAGAATACAAGAAGTCTGAGGATTGATCCGGGCGATATGCCTGTCAGATTTTATGTAAACCATATTTATCTGGGTGATACTGAAGTGACAGACAAATTAATCGGTATAAATAAAAACGGATGTATGGATATTCGTGCATGCGTTCAGGTAAATAATACATTTACATTCAAAAAAGCAGATCCTCATTTCAAGTTACCGCTTAAAGGCATTGATGCAAAAGCCGGAGATGTTTTAAAGATTGACTGCAGAGCAGAATATATCTATTAATAGAGATTAAATTATGATTATTATAAGTATTCTTCAGTGCATCCTGTACTTGGCATTCATTCCCTTTTGCCTGGGAACAGTAATTTCAAGTCAGATAGATGAAAAATACAATACAGTTGGTAATACTCTGGTATTCGGCTTCTTAAGTGAACTTGCCGTATTTCAGGTTCTTTTTCTTTTGTTTTACAAACTCGACAGAACGCTGACCGAACTCACATGTGTTTCGTCTGTTATTCTCGTTCTGGCATCCATTGCTTTCTTAATTATATTTATCGTTCGTAAAAATCATAAAAAAATCAAACTCCCGAAATTTGATCCGGGGTTTGGTGTTTTTGCATTGTTTACGATTTATATGATCGTGATGAGAAATCTTCAGGGTGTAAATGACGGTGATGATGCGTTTGTAATCGGAAATGCGCTTACTACATACACTAACGATGTCTTTTACAAGGTCGATTATTACACAGGTTTTACGATTACAAGCGATTCTTTTAAGAGGCATCTTTTAGCATCTAATCCTTTGTTTATTGCATACCTTGCAAAGGTTACTTTTATTCATCCCGCAATATTAGCGCACAGAGTGTTGGGAAGTTTTTATCTTTTGCTTCACAATGCAGTTATTTATAATATTTCGATGCTTTTATTTGAAAAAGACAAGGCGAAATACAGAAGTCTTTTTGCATCATTTGTTTCACTCTTGACTATCTGGGATTTCCATTCATACCTTACGGATTCGACATTTATTTTATCCCGTACATGGCAGGGTAAATCGATGTTCTGTTCACTCGGAATTCCTGTAGCGATTCTGCTTCTTTTGATGATAGGAGAGTGCAAGGGCAAGAAAAATTCACTTTTTGCAGCTGCTACGGTTCTGGCAGTGGCCTGCATTGCAATGACTCCTGCGAGCATATATCTTTTAACACTTTTCTTTATGGTTGGCTGTATATGTGTTGCGGTGGCTGTTAAGAAAGCAATCGTGGTTGTAAAAGCTTTGCCTATGGCGCTGGCCATGGCGACCATAGCTTCTTTATATATGATTTATCTTAAATGATGTTAACTATTATTCTGATTGGATTAGAACTATGTTAGAGAGCGGACTTAATCCTTTTGAAATAATTAAATTATATTCCGGAAATACGACGTTCATGCTGATGTTCGCGCTTTCTTTGATTTACCTCTGGGTATTTGAAAAAGACAAGGTTAAGAAAGCGGTTCTTGTTACATTATCGGTTACAATGCTCGTGCTTTTTGTGTTCCCTCTGTTTTCACATTTCTTTATGGATAAAATGGATGAGGCCGGAACGTATTACAGATTCTTATGGCTTCTTCCGACATCGATAGTTTCAGGCTATGCGGTATTCCATATCTTAGACAGATTTAAGAACAGATTCGTAAAAACCGGAGCATTTGCCGTTGTTACAATATGCGTTCTTATCGGCGGTGTATTTATGTATGAATTACCTGCATTCTTTGATTCGACGAATGCTTATCAGATACCTCAGTGCGTGGTAGATATGTGTGACGACATGATTGTCTGCGAAAGAGAATATGAAGCGGTATTTCCCGATGAAATATTGCAGTATCCGAGACAGTATACGACTTATATCACCATGCCTTACGGCTTTGAAATGCTTCAGTTCGGACACGGCCAGAATGAAGATATTCATTCGGAGATGGTAAAAGATACATTAAATGTTCAGATGCTTGCGCTTCTTTGCGAAGGCAAACATGTTCATTATATAGTAATAAACAACAACAAAACATTAGACGGGCGATTCGAAGACTACAATTACGAATTAGTAGGTGTTTACGGCGATTACAGCATGTATAAGAGCACAACGATGTTCTTTGATTCGTGGGATAAGTTTGAAGAGTGGAAAGAGAAGAATGGGCAGTCCTAAGTTTAATACAAAAATACTGACAGGCTCTTGGTGCGTTAATTCGCTTGAACTTCTTTCCAGACTGACGCATGTTTCCAAAAAGACTGCAGATTCGCATCTTGAGGAAAACGAGAAAAACTGGGCAGAGTATAAAGATAAATCAGGTATACGTTATATCGAAAGACAGCACGATTTAACTATGCTTAAATACGGTTCGTACAGAAAGACTTTCCAGAAAATGTTTATGGGCGAAAAGCCTTTTGTTGCCGCGTATAACAGCTGTGAGGTTATCTCCGTATACAATGCTCTTGAAAACTTGGGCATAAAAAACGAAGAAACCACTTTTCCGAAACTGCTTAATTACTTTGAGAAAAATGCCAGTATCCTAAAAGGGTATTTCGGTACTTCTTTTACGGGTATCATAAGATATTTTAAAAAGAACGGATACGATTATATTTCTTTTATGGGAAGAAAAATCACCAGGGAAAATCTTGACCTGGTTGAAAAGAATTATGAGACATATATTTTTATGTCGTATAACAATACAGAAAATATTGCAGACATGATTCATACAATGAGCATCACAAAAGAGGAGCAGGGCTTTTTCATACACAATTCGTATTGTAAGACCACCTGTTATGATACTCTTTATGATGCGGTTGTTAAATACAATCTGGATAACGGTTTTACTTCGAGACCGATTATTGTAATGGGCATCAACAAGCCTGAAACAAAAGATTAATTTTATGAGAGATTAGATATGAAAAAAAGACGTTTTCCTGTTTTATTAATATTTCTGTCAGTTCTGACACTGCTTTTTACGGGATGTGATATAGATTCCTTTGCGTATATAAATCCTGACGGTTCGACGATTGAGTATAATACGCATTCCGGAACAGTCACAATAAACGAACCTGAAGAGGTCAGCATTCCCGATGAAGAAGAAATTGCCGATGATGAAGATAACGAAGATCCTAAACCGGCTGAAGATATTGAAGATGAAGAGATAGAAGAAACTTCGGAAGAATCGGATATTGAAAATTCAGAGGTTTTGGATGACGAAGATACTGCTTTTGAAGTTACAGAAGAAACAGTTGAGGAAGATGCAGGCTTAACAGTCAGTGAAGACGGAGAATACACTTCGAAAGAGGAAGTGGCCCTTTACATCCATCTATATAATCATCTGCCAAGCAACTATATTACAAAAAGTGAAGCTCAGGATTTGGGCTGGGATTCAAGTAAAGGCAATTTAAATAAAGTTGCACCGGGTAAGAGTATCGGCGGAGATAAATTCGGCAACAGGGAAGGTCTGCTTCCGAAGAAAGAAGGTCGTGTATATTACGAGTGCGATATAGATTATAAAAAGGGCAGTAGAAATGCTAAAAGAATCGTATTTTCCAACGACGGCCTGATATATTATACCGAAGATCATTACGAGAGTTACGAGCTTTTATACGAATAACATGAAACTTAACGACAAACTTAAATCATTCTTCGAGGATGAGAAAAAACAGAATATAGTTCTTTACATATGCGTGGCAGTCATAATTCTTTTATGGCTTCCTTTGGCATTCACGAAAAACCTCGCATATGACCAGGGCTATACGATTGCGATGGTCCGCCATTCGTTTAAAGATATCATAAGGCTTTGCTCAAATGATGTGCATTCGCCTTTGTACTATTTTATAGCGAAGATTTTTTACCATATTTTCCTTAATAGCATTTTCGGTACCAAAATCTGCTCGCTTGTATTCATGGGTATTTATTTCTGGCTCCTCGCAGTTCCTTTTAAAAAGGAATTCGGCTTCAGAATGTCGATAACCATGATTATTTTATCCGGACTTCTTCCTACGTTCCTCACACACAATACAGAGCCCAGAATGTATGCCATGGCAATTACTTCTTTTTCGGCTGTGTGTTTCCTCGGATATAAACTCGCCAAAGAATTCAAAGTATCCTATGCAGTATGGTTTTTCATCGCATCGGTATTTTCTACATACATTCACACCTATACAATGCTTTGCACGGTATTTGTTTACATCTTCCTTGCAATTGCAATTATCGTAAATAAAGAAGATCGTAAAAGAAAAATCACATGGTTCCTTGTAAATGCCGTGGTTGTTTCGCTTTGTTATCTTCCATGGATTTTCAGCCTCGTATCACAGTTTGGCAAAAAGGCCGAAGGCATTAATACGGAATATGATTCGATGTATTTCGTAAAAGATATTTTATACGAATTCTTTTCATCCATTTCATATCCTAAAGACTGGCAGGTATGGCTTTGGCTTGGAATCGTTTTTATATCGCTTGTTTTCCTGATTATTTTCAAAAGTAAATATATAAAGTATGTTTCACTTACATATATAATGCTTTTCGTAGTAAGTTTTATTGGTATTTTTCTGTCGGTAAATAATTCGCCGTGCTTCCTGGGAAGATATGTATCCTGCGCAGCTCCGTTGATTTTATTCGCGATTGCTGCAGGATTAAATGAAATGAAGATGAAAGTTTTATATGTCGTTATATTCTTAATGGCATTTGTTCCGGGTGCTCTAGTTTACCGTGACAGAGTAAGATACGAATATGAAAAAGGCATAGATGATTATCTGGCTTATGCAGAGAGTAATTTTGCGCCCGATGACGCCATTGTTTACGCTGATCTTCATAATAACTACCTAAGCGTTTACTACGACGAGAATTATTCTTTTATATATGGATTTGAGGATGATTTCAATCCGTTTGAAAACGATGAAACATTTATAGAGAAAGAACAGCTTGAAAGAGTAGCGGGAAATGTTTACCTGATATGCTTCGACAATAAAAACCCCGGATGGTTTTTGGAGTGCGATTATGAGAAGGCTTACGGCTTCCATTTCCTTTATTATGATTTCTCGATTTACAGAATATATAATTTCAGATAAAAATAAAAAATCTCAAAGATGTATTTCTTTGAGATTTTTTTGTACAGGGGAAGAGAGATTCGAACTCCCGTGAACGGTTTTGGAGACCGTGATACTGCCACTGTATGATTCCCCTAAGCGGTCAACGAAGTGTATTATATCAAAACAAATTAAAGTATGCAAGGATTTTTACGAAAAAGGAATTTTAAACTTCTTAAAAAAAGATATTGCTTTTTAATTTTCTTATGATATACTAAAGGCAAATAGAGATTGTTATTTTTTTATCAATCTTTTATGAGATTAAATATCTACATACGGAAAGGAGAAACATAATGGCAAACAAATACGGAATTATCGACAGTGTTGAGAAACTTCAGAAAGCCTTGGAAGAATTAAGAGAAGCTCAGAAAGAGTTCGCTCTTTACTCTGAAGAACAGGTCGATAAGATTTTCAAAGAAGCTGCAATGGCCGCAAATGCCGCAAGAATTCCTCTTGCCAGAATGGCAGTAGAAGAGACGGGCATGGGTATTGTTGAAGACAAAGTCATTAAAAACCACTATGCAGCAGAGTACATTTACAATAAATATAAGGATACCAAGACATGTGGCGTAATCGAAAAGGATGAAGCATTCGGTATTGAAAAGATTGCTGAGCCCATCGGTGTAATCGCGGCGGTTATTCCTACCACTAACCCCACATCTACAGCGATATTCAAAGCATTACTTGCATTAAAAACAAGAAATGCCATTATCTTCAGCCCTCATCCCAGAGCCAAGGGTTCTACGATTGAGGCTGCAAAGGTTGTACTTGAAGCTGCAGTAAAGGCAGGCGCTCCCGAAGGCATTATCAGATGGATTGATGTTCCTTCACTTGATATGACAAATGTTGTAATGAAAGAATCGGATATCATTCTTGCAACAGGCGGTCCGGGAATGGTTAAGGCTGCTTATTCAAGCGGAAAACCCGCACTCGGCGTAGGCGCAGGAAATACTCCTGCTATTATTGATGAAAGCGCAGACATTATTTTAGCCGTTAACTCAGTCATTCACTCCAAGACATTTGACAACGGTATGATCTGTGCATCAGAACAATCCGTAATCGTAGATTCTAAAATATATGCAAAGGTTAAAAAAGAATTTAAGGACAGAGGCTGCTACTTCCTTAAAGCTGATGAAATCGACAAGGTAAGAAAGACCATTCTTATTAACGGCGCTTTAAACGCAAAGATTGTAGGCCAGACTGCATTTAAGATTGCAGAGCTTGCAGGCGTTAAGGTTCCCGAAAAGACCAAGATCTTAATCGGTGAAGTCGAAAGCGTTGAGCTTTCCGAAGAATTTGCTCACGAAAAGCTTTCACCCGTACTTGCTATGTATAAGTCAAAGAACTTTGAAGATGCATTAAATAAGGCTGAAAGACTCATCGCTGACGGCGGATACGGACATACTTCTTCCATATATTTAAATACACTTACCGAACAGGAAAAAATAGCAGAATTCGGCGAGAGAATGAAAACCTGCCGTATTCTTATCAATACTCCTTCTTCACACGGCGGTATCGGAGATATTTATAACTTCAAACTTGCGCCTTCGCTTACTTTAGGCTGCGGCTCATGGGGCGGCAACTCTGTCAGCGAAAACGTCGGAGTTAAACATCTTTTGAATATCAAGACCGTTGCGGAAAGGAGAGAGAATATGCTCTGGTTCAGAACACCTCAGAAAGTATATATTAAGAAGGGCTGCCTTCCCGTAGCTCTTGACGAACTTAAAAACTACTATGGAAAGAAGAGAGCCTTCATCGTTACGGATACATTCCTCTTCGAAAACGGCTTCACAAAACCCATCACAGACAAGCTCGATGAAATGGGCATTATCCATCAGACATTCTCTAATGTTGCTCCGGATCCTACACTTGCTTCTGCTAAAGAAGGTGCAATGTTAATGAATGAATTTAAACCCGATACAATCATCGCTTTAGGTGGCGGTTCTGCAATGGATGCAGCAAAGATTATGTGGGTATTATACGAACATCCCGAAGCAGATTTCCTTGATATGGCAATGCGCTTCATGGATATCAGAAAGAGAATTTACGAATTCCCTAAGATGGGCGAAAAGGCATTCTTTATTGCCATCCCCACATCTGCCGGTACAGGTTCGGAAGTTACACCTTTTGCGGTTATTACAGATGAAACAACCGGAGTTAAATATCCTTTGGCAGATTATGAACTCCTTCCTAACATGGCAATTGTAGATGCAGACCTTCATATGAGCGCTCCCAAGGGCCTTACAAGTGCATCGGGCATTGATGCGGTATCTCATAACCTTGAGGCAATTGCTTCGATTATGGCTACAGATTATACTGACGGTATCGCTTTACAGTCTCTTAAGATGATATTTGAATATCTTCCCAGAGCTTACGACAACGGACCTAACGATCCCGAGGCCAGAGAGAAGATGGCCAATGCCGCTACAATGGCAGGTATGGCTTTTGCAAATGCATTCCTTGGTGTATGCCATTCGATGGCTCACAAGCTCGGTGCTTTTTATCATATTCCTCACGGCGTTGCAAATGCGCTTATGCTTGATGAAGTACTTATGTTTAATGCAAGCGAAACACCTGTTAAGATGGGTACATTCTCACAGTACGATCATCCTCATACACTCGCAAGATACGCTATGGTTGCTGATTACTTAGGCCTTGGCGGTAAGGATGACGAAGCAAAGCTTAAAAACCTCATAAAAGCATTAGATGAACTTAAAGCTAAAATCGGTATTAAGAAATGCATCGCCGATTACGGTGTAGACGAAAAGGAATTCCTTGAGAAACTCGACGAGATGGCTACACTAGCATTCGACGATCAGTGCACAGGTGCTAATCCCAGATATCCGCTTATCAGTGAGATTAAACAGATGTATCTGAACGCTTACTACGGAAAGCATGAAGAAGTATAGAGGGCGCACGACATCCGGTGGATGTCGGTTTTGCGCGAATAAAGCAAAGCTGACTGATGAAGTGTCAGAAAGGAGACATATATGAAGTTAGATAAAGTTATTGCCGAAAGAAAAAACAAAACAGTTTACCGCGACGGTAATCTTGCAATAAAAGTATTTTCAAATGACTATTCAAAGGCTGATATTTTAAACGAAGCCTGCAACCAGGCAAGAGTTGAAGACTGCGGCTTAAATATTCCCAGAGTCCGTGAAGTCTGTAAGATAAAAGACAAATGGGCCATTGCAACAGAGTTTGTGGAAGGCGTTACCCTTCAGCAGATGATGGATGAACATCCTGAAAAGATGGATGAATACTTAAACCGCTTTGTGGATCTTCAGATGGAAGTTCATTCGAAAAAGGTTGCAAATTTAAACAAGTTAAAAGAAAAGATGCAAAGAAAGATTAGCGCAACCACACTTGATGCGACCACACGTTATGAACTTCATACAAGACTTGCATCTTTGCCCGAACATGATAAGGTATGCCATGGAGATTTCGTACCTTCAAACGTTATTATAACTCCGGATGATAAGGCATATATCATTGACTGGGCTCATGTAACAAGCGGTAATGCATCAGCAGACGTAGCGAGAACATATCTGACATTCTGCCTTAAAGGAAAACAGGATATCGCTGACAAATACTTAAATCTTTTCTGCAAAAAGAGCGATACCGCAAAACAGTATGTTCAGAAATGGCTTCCTATCGTTGCAGCAAGCCAGTCTGTAAAAGGCAATGAGGAAGAAAGAGAATTTCTTTTATCATGGACCAATGTCGTTGATTACGAATAATTGTATTACCTATCCTAAAGTGATATCATTAAAGCAAGGATTTATTCCTTGCTTTTTTGATTAACTTTAAAAGGAGACTCGACATGGAATTTATTTATCCTAACGGAAAGAAACAGGCTTTGACATTCAGTTTTGACGATAATCAGGATTTTGATATAAGACTGATTGAGATATTTGATAAATACGGAATGAAATGTACTTTTAACGTTAATTCCGGAACTTTAGGCGGAACGGCAGACCAGAACAGCGACGGAAATGTATATGTAAAACCCGAAGAGGTAAAAGAAGTATATAAAAATCATGAAGTAGCTGTACATGGCGTAGAGCATAAATATATTGCAAATCTTACTGATCCCATGATTGTAAACGAATTCATGGAAGACAGAAAGGCTCTTGAGGCTTTAACAGGCAAGCTTGTACAGGGTGCAGCATATGCTTACGGAAGCCATAATGAGCGTATTATGAATATTTTACGAATTGTGGGCATTAAATATTCAAGAGGAGTGGATGACACAAAGAATTTCTTCCCTCCGCAGGATTTCCTTGACTGGTGTCCTACATGTCATCAGGCCGATCCTGAGATTTTTGAAATCGGAGAACGTTTCCTTAACTGTCCTGGCTATATAGAGCTTCCTTTAATGTATGTATGGGGACACAGCTATGAATTCGGCAGATCAAAAGACTGGAGCGGAATAGAGAAGTTCTGTGAGATGATGAGCGGTAAAGATTTTATCTGGTATGCAACCAATATGGAAATCTATGAATATATTAATGCGACACGTTCACTTGAATTCTCTGCTGACGGATCAAAAGTTTACAATCCGACATTAATTGAAGTATTTTATAAAACCGGTGACGGATTCTCGAGCATAAAACCCGGAGAAACAAAAATCTTAAAATAAAAATATATTCTCAAAAAAGTTTTATCAGGAAAAAATTTTCAGAAAAACAGAAAAAGGGCAATTGATGGTCAATAAAATGACAACAAACGTCACACAAAAAACCTCCCGGGAAAAGGAGGTTTTTTGCTGTGTAAAAGGGGAATTCTTTCGGAATGATCTGTTTGTAAAATCAATTCGAATTACAATTAAGATTATATTGCCCGTGAAACATATTAGATATAAATATTTTGCTTAAAACTAACAATATATTGCTCATATGCACATTTTGACACTTTTTGGTCCTAGTATTATAATTAATTCAGGTGGGGTGAAAATATGCTTAGTCTCTTAAATATTTTTAATATTGTTCATGTTGTCGGCACTCTGGGTACGGCAATTCTGTGTATCGTAATTATTCGCGAAAAATCATCCAGAAGTGAAAAATTATTGGGACTTTTGGGTATCAGTATACTCTTTGATATGATTGCATATTATCTTGAAATGAATGCAACCAATCTCGATGCTGCTGTTGTCTGTTCAAAAATGGAGCTGGTATCACTTCTTTTAATGAATACCTTCTGCTTTATCTTTGTTTTGAGGCTTTGTGATATTCCTTTTGCCACTCCTATTCTTATCGTTCTAATGATAATTGACATCATTTTCGGCTTTTATTTTGTAGGATTCGGATTTGAAAAGGTTTATTCATCCGTTTCTTTTGTGAATACCGGAGCATTCCCTCATCTTGTTTTTAAAGAAGGAATTGTTTTCCTTATAAACTGCGGCTTTAATATTCTTTTATACATTATTGAATTTATCCTTATTATAAGAAGAGCCAGAAGCAACGGAACAAAAATCCAGAAAGAGTATATTCTTCTTATTGTTCCCGGAATATTCCCTGTGCTTGCGCTTGTTTACAGATTCACTCCTTTTTATCAGGCTTATACATATGTACCGCTTCATATTGCAAATGTACTTACGTTTGCCTTCGGATCGCTGATTATTTTCCGTTTCCGTATGTTTGATACAATTCAGACTGCTAAAGAAGATATAGTAAACAGTATCGAAGACGGCTTTATAGTTATTGATGTAAGAAAGAATCTTTTATATGCAAATGAAGTAGCTTATAAACTGATTCCCGAACTTAAAATGCCCAACATGGCAGCCAACATGATTAACCGAGTTTACAGAAACAATAAGAAGACTCTTTCTATCGGTGCAAAAGAGTTCCTTGTTTCGGTAAAACCCTTTTATGATAAAAAGCTCTTAAAAGGTTATCACCTTTGGCTTTATGACAAGACAGAAGAGAATAAGTACAACAAAAACCTTATCGAAGTTAAGGAGCAGGCAGAAAAGGCCAACCAGGCCAAAACAATGTTCCTTGCAAATATGTCCCACGAAATCAGAACTCCGGTTAACGCCATCATGGGCTCGACGGAAATGATTCTTCGTGAAAAGGATAAGAGCGAGAAGATTGAAGAACTTGCTTACAGTATCAAGAATGCTTCTTTAATCCTTATATCTATCATCACGGAGATTCTTGATTTCTCCAAGATTGAAGCAGGAAAGATGAATGCTGCGGAAAACGAATACGAACCCGGCGTTCTCATAAAAGACATAACCGATCCGATAAGAACCAAATTAAAAGAAAAGAATATCGAGCTTTATATAAATGTAAATGAAACTCTGCCCAAGGTTTTAAGAGGCGATGAAGTTCATGTAAGGCAGATATTTACGAATATTTTAAACAATGCGGTAAAATATACCAATTCGGGTTCAGTGTCCTTAAACGTCGACTGGAAGCTTCAGAGCGGTATGGCACTTATAAGAGCATCCGTAGAAGATACAGGTGTCGGAATTTCCGAAGAAGCACTTCCTACGATTTTTGATTCGTTTGAACGTGCGGATATGATTAAAAACAGAACCATTGAAGGTACGGGCTTAGGACTTGCTATTACCAAGAGGCTCGTGGAAAGTATGGGCGGCTCCATTAATGTTAAGAGTACATACGGAGTAGGGTCCACCTTTTCTTTTACGATATTCCAGAATGTAGTTGATTATACTCATACAGGAAAGATTGCAGATATCGTTGTGCCTACAAAGGGCGATGATGCGAATGAATCGTTTATCGCTCCTATGGCAAAGGTACTTGCTGTCGACGACAATGCTACGAATATCAAGGTTATTCAGGGTATCCTTGCAATGTATCAGATTAAGGTAGATACGGCAATGAGCGGCCAGGAATGTCTTGAGAAGGTTATGAAGAATCATTACCATCTGATTCTTATGGACCAGATGATGCCCATAATGGACGGCATCGAGACTGCTGCGAAGATCAGAAACCTTCCTCAGAAAGACAAGAAAAATGTTCCTATTATTGCACTTACCGCTAATGCCATCAGAGGTGCGAGAGAGATGTTCCTAGAAAAAGGTTTCCAGGATTATCTTTCAAAGCCCATGAACATTAATCTTTTGGAAAACCTTCTCATAAAATATCTGCCTGATGAATTCATTCATTTCGTGGATAAGGAAGATCCGAGCCTTAAGGTTGGAAAGAATATTACTATCGCCGGCGTAGATACGCAGGCGGGTATTAAGAACTACAACAACAGCGTTTCAAGATATGTTCAGGTGCTTAAGTACATCTATGATGACGGCGGCGCACAGATTGAGCGTATGGAGAATATGATTGCAAACGAAGAATATGAGCAGTACACGTTTGAAACACATGCTCTTAAAGGCCTTGCGCTCGGTGTAGGTGCAAATTCGCTTGCTGAAAAAGCCAAGGAACTTGAATTTGCCGTAAGAGAAGGCAATTACGAAAAGGTTAAAAATGAAGCACCTGTTCTTACCGACGAATACAGAAGAATCCTTGCCAATATTAAATTCGTTCTCGTGGATAACGGAATTGAAATCGGCAAAGATATCGAAGTCACAAGAGGTGAGATTTCCTCTGAAGAAGAGATTAGCGAACTTACATCTCTGCGTGAGAGCCTCGAAATGCTTGATATGACAGAGTCCGACAAGAAGATTTCAGAACTTCTTAAGGCACAGAGCACTCCCGAAAAGAGAGAGAAATTCAAGAAGATAAGAAATGCTGTCAGAGAATTTGACTATGACGAAGCGATTATTATCGTCGATGAAATCTTAAAAGAAAGTTAAGCGAATTAAAATCATAAAAGAAGCCCTCCTTACTTTAGTAAAGAGGGCTTTATTTTTATTTCTTTGAAGCCGTTGTGCTTTTCTTTGACTTTGGTGCGCTGCTTTTAGGAGCAATAACGAATTCCGGATTAAGTGTAACCACACGGCCAAGGCTAGTTACTTTTACGCTGTCTAAATCGCTTAAGAGTTTTGAAAATCTGTTGTAGCCGTAGTTCTCAAAAGAGAATGTAGGATGTAAAGCGATAAGCTTCTGATTCAACTGGCCTGTATTGCAGGAATTCTTTTCACAGTCGTTAAGGAGAGAAATAATATCATTCTCGATAGCTTTAAGAGAAATCTCAGAATCTTTTAATATAGCTGTAACTGTATTCTCGGTGAATTTAAGTTCAATATTTTTAAAGTTCTCAAGGAATTTCGAAAACTTTGTATATCCGTAGTTTCTGATATCGAATGCGGGATCGTATTTGGTGATACGGCTTCCGAGTTCACCGATATCCATTGCGCTTCCGTTGATACCGTTTTCCATGATTATTTTGCTGATAAGTGATTCTAGTGCGGGAATAGGTGTTACGGCATCTGCAGCTTCCTCGTTTTCTGCCTTTTCGTCAATATCAGTATCTTCATCGTCAGAGAGAAGATCGATAAAGAAGAATCTTTCGCATGATACTCTGAAGGGCTCGGGTGTTTTCTGTTCACCCATACCGATTACCGTCATACCTGATTCACGAAGTCTCATTGCAAGACGTGTGAAATCCGAATCGCTCGTTGCAAGGCAGAAGCCGTTTACGCTGCCTGAATAAAGAATATCCATGGCGTCGATTATCATAGCTGAATCGGTTGAATTCTTTCCTGTTGTGTAATTAAACTGCTGAAAAGGAACAATTGAGTGGGAGAGCATTGCGTTCTTCCAGCTTCTGTTATTGGGCTTTGTCAGATCGCCGTATAATCTTTTATACGTAATAGTTCCATATTTTGATAATTCTTCGATTATTATTTTGATATATTTTGACGATATATTATCTGCATCGATTAATAATGCGAATTTTTTTTCTTCCATAAAAATCCTTTCTTAAGTATTTGATGTGGATATTATAACAAAAAAATAACAGATTTTCACGCACCTCGTAAAAATCTGTCGTATGAGTGCAGGAAAAGGGATTTGAACCCTCACGATGTTGCCATCACACGGACCTGAACCGTGCGCGTCTGCCGTTCCGCCACTCCTGCACAAAACCTTATAAGTTTTAAAAAACCCTTGAAAGATTTTTCAAGGGTTCCTAATGCGGGAAATGGGACTTGAACCCACACGTCGTTGCCAACACTAGATCCTTAGTCTAGCCTGTCTGCCAATTCCAGCATCCCCGCATGTCTTTAGCGACTTAAATATATTAGCAAAGACCGAAACAATTGTCAATAAAGAAAATTAGAAAAAATAAAAATAAAAAAAGGATTTAAGATTATTTTTCAGAATAATATTTTTGGATAGGCTTTTTCGGAGACTTTTATGACAATCAGAGAACGAATTGAAAATGAAGAAAAAGAATATTTAAGCCCTTACGCATGTCTTAGTGTTAATTCAAAAGGCAGAGAACGTGAAGAGGAGCAGTGTGATATAAGACCGGTCTTCCAGAGAGACAGGGACAGAATTATTCACAGCAAATCTTTTAGGAGGCTTAAGGATAAGACACAGGTTTTCCTTCTTCCCGAAGGCGATCATTACAGAACGAGACTTACACATACTCTGGAAGTATCTCAGAATGCAAGAACAATCGCCAAGGCATTACGCTTAAATGAAGACCTTGTGGAAGCTATTGCGCTAGGACATGATTTGGGCCATACGCCTTTCGGTCATTCCGGCGAGAGAGTATTAAATGAAATCTGCCCTTACGGGTTTAAACATAACGAACAGAGTTTAAGAACCGTTGAAGTACTTGAAAAGGACG
>JAFYHV010000156.1 GCA_017538995.1 Lachnospiraceae bacterium
GCACCCACATCAAAGGACAGGGTTGCGATGATTGCAAAGGAAGCGGAAGGCTTTATCTACTTAGTTTCAAGCCTCGGCGTTACAGGTACGAGAACCGAAATCAACACCGATCTTGATTCAATCGTAAAGATTATCAGAGAGAACACAAAAGTTCCCTGTGCTATCGGTTTCGGTATTTCCACACCCGAGCAGGCCAAGAAAATGGCAGCAGTTTCCGATGGTGCAATCGTAGGTTCCGCCATCATCAAAATTATGGAAAAATACGGCAAAGAATCTCCCGCTTATGTCGGCGAATACGTAAAATCAATGGTTGATGCCATCTGAATCTGAAGTATAATAGTTATAAGAGTATAACTATATAGGAGGAGAAGGATATGGCAAATGTTTATGATTTTACCGTAAAAGACAGAAAAGGCAATGATGTTTCATTAAGCGAGTACGCAGGAAAAGTACTTTTGATTGTAAATACTGCTACAGGCTGCGGATTTACACCGCATTACACTCCTCTTGAGGAAATATATAAAGATTTAAAAGACAAAGGTCTTGAGATTTTGGATTTCCCCTGCAATCAGTTTGCCAACCAGGCACCCGGCAGCGAGGATGAAATCCATGAATTCTGCACACTTAAGTTTGGTGCGGACTTCCCTCAGTTTAAGAAGATAAAGGTAAACGGCGAAGAAGCCGATCCTCTTTACGCATATCTGGCAACAGAAAAGCCTTTCGAAGGCTTCGGAAAAGGTATTAAAAACGGAGCTCTTAAAAAGTTCTCCGATATAAACAACAAGGAATTCGGCGACAAAGCATATATCAAATGGAACTTCACCAAGTTCTTAATCGACAGAGAAGGTAATGTTGTGGCAAGATTCGAGCCCACAACGGATATGAAGGAAGTCAGAAAGGCAGTTGAAGATTTACTCGGATAAAGGAGAGTGAATAATATGAATGCAATCATTATCTGCGCATCCACCCATCACGGCAACACCCGCAAGGTGGCAGATGCTATCGCAAAGAACGCACTTGAGTTTTACAAAGGCCTCATAAAAGAATAAAAAACCAAGGGAATCCGAGTGATTCCCTTTTTTATTTCCTTTAATTATTCACGGCATTTTGATAAAATAAAAGGGTAGGAAAAAACTAACCTTGTAAGGATATTATTATGAAAATATTTTTGCTTGAAGACGATGATGCGATTGGTATGGGCCTTAAGTATTCCCTTGAAAAAGAGGGCTACGAAGTAACCTCGGTTAAGACTGTAGCCGAAGCAAAGTCAGCCTGGAAAACAAAAGAATATGATTTAAGCATTCTCGATATCAATCTTCCCGACGGAAGCGGATACGATGTATGCAAGTTCCTGAAAGAATCGGAAGACATTCCGGTTATTTTCTTAACGGCCGCAGACGCTGAAGTTAATGTAGTCATGGGTCTTGAACTCGGCGCAGACGACTATATCTGCAAGCCTTTCAGAGTAAACGAACTTATGGCCAGAATCAAAAGCGTTCTAAGAAGAGCAGGCAAGGGAGATAAGGGAAGCGATGCAGCTTCCAATATTGAAATGCTCGGAAACCTCTGCATTTATACCAACGAAGCCAAGGTTACGATTAAGAACGAAGCCACAGGCAAAGAAGAAAGCATCGAACTTACTGCGCTTGAATACCGCCTTCTTTTAACATTCTGCAACAACAGAGGCGTGGTTCTTACAAGAAACCAGCTCTTATCCGACATGTGGGATATAAGCGGTGATTTTGTAAATGACAATACCCTTACGGTTTATATCAAAAGACTTCGCGACAAGATTGAAAAAGACCCTTCCGATCCAAAGATTATAAGAACGGTTCGAGGCATGGGTTATATAGTTGATAAATAGAGGAAGCATTATGAAAAATAAGGAATTCCGAAACATTGTTATAGCGGGATCCGCATTTACGATTCTTATGGTAATTTGCGGTTCCGTTTTTTTGGGAATAAAAACCGGCGCTGCAATTCTTCTGACAGGGCTTGTTTTAATGGCGGTTTTTATCTTTTATACTCGTAAAAGATATAAAAAAATAGTCGACTTAAACGACTATCTTGTAAGGGTGCTTGCGGAAAACGACAACGATGAAATCCTCGATCAGGAAGAGGGCGAACTGTCGATTTTAAAGACGAATATTTACAAGACAACCTCGACCTTAAAGTTTCAGAAAGAGCTTCTATCAGACGATAAAAAGAACCTTGCAGCAGCTATAGCAGACATCAGCCACCAGCTTAAAACACCGCTCACATCAATGATGGTGATGAACGATCTTTTGGTGGATGAGCAGGACGAAAACAAAAGGACCGAGTTTTTACAGACCCAGTCTTCGCAGCTTAACAGAATGAACTGGCTTATTCAGACACTGCTTAAACTCTCCAAACTTGATGCGGGAACAATCGTACTTAAAAAAGAAGATGTTTCATCCGCAGAGCTTATCGACGAGGCGGTAAAACCTTTCGGCATTCAGTTTGATTTAAGAAACATCAAATTCAAATCGGACATATCCGACATTATTATCCGCTGCGATAAAAACTGGACCGTGGAAGCAATCCAGAACATCATCAAAAACTGCATCGAGCATATGGATGACGGCGGCGAGCTTTCGGTAACAATGGTCGACACCAATATCTTTACGCAGCTAACAGTCAGAGACACAGGCTGCGGTATTGCTGCGGAAGACATTCCTCACATCTTTGAACGTTTCTACAAAGGCAGGAATGCAGGCAAAGACAGCGTAGGCATCGGACTCGCACTTTCAAAATCCATCATAGAAGGCGAGCAGGGCGAAATCACGGTTGAGAGCACCGAAGGTGTCGGCACCAAATTTATAATTAAGTTTTATAAAACCCTCATTTAATTGATTTTATGAGCCGTTTCGGTTAAGATGGATGAGGATTATTTTAGGAGAGAAGGGATAAAAATGCAGATTAAAACCGCACACATAAAATGCAGTTCATGCGGTGCAGCAATTGATTTACCGGAAGGAGCATTACAGACACGTTTCAAATGTCCTTTCTGCAGTGTCGAAAATATTATTTTAAACGATGATATTACATCAGGGGGATTAAGCCACATATTAAGTGACGCGAAGGTTCACAGGAAACTTATCGAGATTCTTTCAACCGCCGAATATCCTCCCTACGATATATTTGAAAACATAAACATTAAAAAAGTCAACAGACTCATTATTCCCGCGTACTGGTTTATCGCCTGCAACGGAATGGCAAACCACACATACGATAACGGCTTAACCAAAGAAGGCAAGGGTTTTACCTTTTATGATGAGGACGGCGACAAGCACACAATCAAACGTTCTACTACGGACTGGACTCCGTGCAGCGCCATTATAAATGATATTCGTGACTATCTGATCTCGGCGAACAAAGAGTACAATGATATTTTCATTAAGTTTTACGGTGATATCTCAAGCCCGCAGATTGAAGAAGCCAAGTCTTTGAAATTCTCAGACGATGCCATCGAAACCATATCCGACTGGACCGAAGAGGATGTAACAAAAAGAACCTTAAAAGACTCGGTTGAAAAAATCATAAAAGAAAAAGCTGCCGAATCCGTTCAGTACCTGAACATTAAAAATGAACATCTGGATAATATCAATATTCAGAAAACAAACACAAAAAAGATTTCGGTCGGAATTTATGAAATCATTTTTGAGTACAAGGATAAAGAATACAAGGTTTATATATCGCATGACGGTGAAAAGTACATCTGCGAGGAACTTCCAAGCGACCCTTCTTTAGCTTCCATAGTTGAAGAAAAGACCAAAGAGAGAGATGCCGCAGATTCTGCAAAGCGTAAGATTCTGATGACCGCAATCATTATTACGATAGTGCTCGGTATCGTATTACTCGTGGCTGTTGTCGGTATTTTCCTTCTTTTAGCAGCCGTCGTTATGATAATATTCTACATTCCTTTGGAGAAAAATCTTCGCGCCAAGGAAAAAGAACTTGATGAAGCCATCGAACAGGTAAGCAACGGCTTTACCAAAGTCAAAGAAGACTTCATCAACAGCAAAGTTGCAATGAAAGGTGCATTAAGTCACGTTTCCGGAGATTCCGAAGCTTTTTAATTTTTCGGGATTTAGTATATAATTGATACAAATTTTACGGAGGAAAGAAAAATGGTAATGTTTTTAAGATTAAGAAATATCTAATGGCATGAGACTTATTTAATAGTTTCATGCTTCGATTGTAACTCGAAAACAAAAACTATTAATAAGGAGAATCGATATGATATTTCAGGACAATATAATCAAAGAATATTTAAGAAACGTTTATTTTATTTCAGGTACGCCCTGCGGCGGAAAGACCACGATAACCAGAGCACTCGGAGAAAAATACAATATTCCGGTGTATGTTATCGACGATCAGATGCCTTACCACGTTCGCTTATCCGACAAGGAACATCAGCCCGAGATGAACAGAGACTTCAAGGATGCTGACGAATTCTTCGGACGAACCGTGGAGGAATACAAGAACTGGCTCATCGGAAACAGCAGAGAGCAGCTCGATTTTATACTGCTCGACCTTATCAAGATGTCCCAGGACAAAATGGTTTTATGCGATATACACATCGTGGCTGAGGAAGCGTTTAAGTTTACGGATTCGTCAAGGATTGCATTCCTCATAAAAGAGCCGAAAGACCTTGTTGATGATTACTGCAACAGACCGGACCATCAGCCGTTCAGTGATTTTATCCATTCGGCCACAGACTACGAAAAAGCCAAAGCGACCTGCAATGAAACGTTGTATTCACTTAACATCGAACGCTACAACTTCATCAAG
Organism: Lachnospiraceae bacterium; assembly: GCA_017538995.1. Classification (GTDB taxonomy): domain Bacteria; phylum Bacillota; class Clostridia; order Lachnospirales; family Lachnospiraceae; genus UBA3766. The sequence goes on from JAFYHV010000156.1 coordinate 4,816, forward strand.
AACAGCGATTATTTCTGGCTTGAAAGAGACTTAAACAGAAGCGTCGATGAAACCGCCGATCTTGTGGCAAAGCATTTCGGATGGAAGCAGAATAAAGATATAAAGATTGAAAAGGTTGATAAGGGCACACCCCTTGCGGACGAACTTTTATCATTTATAGAAAACTGCTCATATGAGGCTAAAGACCACATTGCGGGACTCGTCAGAAACTGGGAGTTTACCGACTGGGAGACGATGTTCGTAGCTGAGGCAGACGGAAAGGTAGTGGGCATGGCTTCGGCATTAAAAGAAGACTATTACCCGTTACCCGAACTTTTCCCCTGGGTATCCTGCATCTTCGTTTCCGAAGAATACAGAGGACAGAGAATAAGCGGAAAGTTAATTGATTTTGCCAATGAATATCTAAAGAGTCTCGGGTTTGACGTAAGCTACATTCCGACCAGCCCGGACAATATAGGGCTCTATGAGCACTACGGATATTCGTTCGTAAAAGAAATAACCAACTACGGCGGCGATAACGATTTGTTATACATGAAAAACATTTAGTTAAACAATAAAAAAACCGGACACAAACTATTTGTGTCCGGTCTTTTCTTTTATGAGCTTTTAGCAGATATCTTCTTTGAGTACGTCAACGATTGTTTCGTTGTGCATCTTTCCTGTCGATAAAAGCATGCTGATTCCGACGATTGCAAATACTCCGAGGGATACTAGGAAGTATGTTAAGAAGTTAATCTCGAATGCGGAATTCGGAGAAGGTACGTTTTTATAGATAAAGAAACTTATAAATGCCGAAATCGGAAGGCCGAATAAAAGTGCTCTTAATCCGTAGAGGAAGGTCTCGAGGAAAAGCATTTTCTTAAAGCAGAACCTTGTCATTCCGACAGACTTGAACATCGCAAATTCTTTTCTTCTTAAATGAACTCCGGTCGTGATTGTGTTTACGATATTTGCAATTACGATAAGTGAAATCAGAACGATAAATCCGTACATGACGGTCTTTATCAGTGTAAGCAGCGTCTTCATTATAATAAGCTGGTCTTCGACATCGGAAGAATATGCATTGGTATAGCCGTCGTAAGTTAAAATGTCCGCTATTTTCGCATGCACTTCTTCATGGTTTTTACACTGAATTCCGTATGTGCAGGTAAGATCTTTTTCGTCCACACATTTAACGTATTCGCGGTCCATTATTGAAGAAGGAACGTAAACCGAGATGCTTCCTTTGGGTGAAAGTCTGTATTCTTCGATATTTTTATCCCACTTTACAAAATCCGTGATAGTGACTGCCGGAGGATTGTCTTCGGCTTTATCATAAAAGAGTTTCTGGCCGAGGATCTTGTCGTTAAAGACATCTTTTCTGGAAGGCTTATGCGAGTAATTGTTTAACAAAACTCCGCGAAGTTCGTCACCGAAATATTTGGTATAATCAACACCGTTTTTCTCACAGATTTTAATAAAATCTGCATCCTCTACCGGAATAACCCAGATATCGTATGTTGAGTCAAAAAGATAATCGTAATCCCTGGTAAGAAATTCCGGGTTTCTGATTGAAGTATTTGGTATCTCGCGATCTTTTCCTTCGTCATCCTTCGGATAGTAATTAAAGGAAATCATTTCTGCGACAAATACTTTTTCCACGCCGTCGATTTTTGAAATATCCTCTTTTAATCTTTCGCGTTCGGATAAAGAAGCCGAAGCGAAAACCTGGAAAGGAATTTCAATCTCATAACTGTTCTCTTTGTTATAAAGCTCCACCAGATACATGACGGATAATAACAAAACGATCGAAACAGCCATCGAAACGGTTATTACAAAACCTTTTGCACCGTTTCTTTTTATATTCTTTGATGCAAGTTCGCCCTCATATCCGAAGATTAGTTTTACAAAAGGAAGAACCTTCAGTTTCCACGCGCGAAGCTTTATGGTATTGCTCTGCCTGATTGCTTCGATTGCCGTAATGCGGCTGGCCCTTAAGGCAGGGATAAAGGATGAAATAAATATGGTCAGCGCAGAGAAGAAAATTATGGCAAGTACGATGACGGGATGTGTTTTAACAGGAATATATCCCATCTCGGTCGTTTTAATTCCGTAAAGCATTCTGGAATTAAGGATAAGAGATCCCGTAAAACGAAGTGTAGCCATACAGCCGAGGATTCCGATTATGTAGCCGAGAGGAATGCCTACGATTCCAAGCAGCAAACCTTCGTAATATACGCTTGCTTTCTTCTGTCTTCTGGTTGCACCCACACTTGAGAGCATTCCGAGGTACTTCATTCTCTCTGTAAGAGACATTGCAAAAGCGTTATAAATCATAATCGAAGAAGCTATGATGACTATTACAAGCGCGGTTGCAATAAGCTTATAGATTGAGTTTACAGGGTTGGAGGGAATATCTTTTACGAACAAACTCATCAGATATTCCGTATTTATTTCGTGTAAATTAAGATTATGGGCAGCAGCTATGCCCCTTAAGGTTTTTACAGCGTTTCTGTCGATTTTATTAAGAGTAATAAAAACCATGTTTTTCTCGGGGAAGCTTTCCATTCCGCGAAGCATATCATAGGCTTTGGTAGGTTCGTTATTATGAAGAATCGCCGTAATAGTGCAGGTTTCATCGCTAAGCGAGACGAAATCTTCTGAAGATTTGTAGTTGCCTGCAATATAGATAAGTTCATCTGCTTCATAGACATAACGGTATCCCTGATGGAAAGAAAATGTGTCACCGATGTGAAGATCGAGATTATTGTCTTTTAAATATTCTTCCTCGATAGCAATTTCATTTTCATTTTCGGGAAGTCTTCCTTCATATTCGCAGGTTACTTTCTGGGAAAGCATATCGGGATTTCCGTGGAAAACATTTCCCAGTCTGAATCTTTTTTCCGTATCACCGTCTATATAAAAGCCTGTTTTTTCGTTGTCGGTATCTGTTACTCCGACAAATTTAAGCAGCGAATCGTTTTTTAAACTGTTGTATTCTTCCTCGGTTAAATTTTTAAAATCCGCATGCTGGTTTCCGTCAACATATACCGAAACATCACCCACGAACATAAATGCCGAATAAATACCGGTTAACATTGCGGTGATAAGAGCGGTTGATGCAACGATACCGAAGATTGTTACAATGGTTCTTTTAAGATTGGATTTTAAATGCTGCAAGGTCAATTTCATTATAATATTCATTAGTTTCTCGCCTCATCTTTCGTAATCTGACCGTCCTCGATTGTAATAACTCTGTCCGCGCTTAAAGCAATTCGCTCGTCATGTGTGATAATGATGACTGTCTGATTGTTTTCGCGGTTAAACTTTCTTAAAAGTGAGATAATTTCCTTGCTGTTTTTGGAGTCAAGGTTACCTGTGGGTTCATCTGCTAAAAGAAGCGCAGGATGATTAATTAAAGCACGGCCGATGGAAACTCTCTGCTGCTGTCCGCCGGATAACTGGTTGGGTAAGTGTTTAAGTCTGTCGTTAAGTCCGAGCTTTTCAACCAAATCTTTTAAGAGCTTCTTATCAGGTTTCTTTCCGTCTAAAAGAATCGGAAGAGTCATGTTTTCCTCGACATTTAAGATAGGAATCAGATTGTAGAACTGATAAATAAGTCCGATCTGTCTTCTTCTGAAAATCGCAAGATTGTTTTCGTTTAACTTTCCGATATCGGTATCGGAGATGATTACCTGACCCGATGTGGGGGTGTCAACACCGCCGAGTATATGTAAAAGAGTGGATTTACCGCTTCCGGAAGGTCCGACGATGGCAACAAACTCGCCCTGTTCAACTTCAAAGGAAACATCCTTTAAGGCATCAACTTTGGTTTCGCCTTTTCCGTATTCCTTACAGAGATTTTTGATTTCAAGTATTTTCATTTTGTACTCCCTTCGTTTGATAAAAATCTATTTTTTCTATGCGCATTTTCTTATTTTATGAGTCCATAATAAAAAAGCCACCTTACAATCAGGTGACTTTTTTATTACAGTTTTGTAATATTTCAAAAAATTCAGAGTTATATTATTCGTTTTCTTTATTGCCCGATGTTTTAACCTTTTTTCTCTTGATAAGAAGCGTAACGGTCTGGAAAATGAATAATCCGTATATGATTATAGTCAGAACCAGACTCAGAGAATGATTCAGGGTGAACGCTTCGCTGTAATGATAAAGCAATTGTATTTTTCCCATTACAGCAATCAAAATATTAAACAAACCGGCCAAAATTATCATAATAGGCCAAAATGTCTGTTTTTTCCCAAAAAGGAAATAACAGCAGGCCGCAACTGCACCGATTAAGTTCGGAATAAGCGGAATCAGTATAACAACTATTGTCTGCCAGCCGATACCTCCTAAGAATAATTCATGCCATGATGTCAAAAACGGCCAACAACTGAATGCAGAAATACTCATTGCTATAAAATCTCCCACAATCACAACACCCATTCGCTTGGGTGAAAACATACCTCTTAAAGCGTTCACCAATCCAAATATAAAACAAATTATCTTGATTACCGTTGCGATCATAAGGAGTTGCTCATTCGGAAATCTTAATAAAGAAAAAATCGGCTTGTCGGTTCCGGTTATTCTTATCAACTGATCAAATACAGGAACCATCATCGACAATACTACTGCCGCATAAAGCGCAATCATTATATTGTTTGCGACTTTATTTTCAATTACAGGGTTTCTTTCAACTACTTTCTCCATTTCTTTACCGGATAACAGGTCGTCAAGACTCACTTCCAGAATTTCAGATATTTTTTTAGTAGTAAGTAAATCGGGATAACGGTCTCCGCACTCCCACCTCGAGACAGACTGTCTCGTTACATATAACTGCTCGGCAAGGGATTGCTGGGTCATTCCTTTTTCTTCTCTCGCTCTTCTTAGTTGTTCGCCAAATTCGACCATTTCTAATCCGTTCCTTTCGTTTATTCACCTGCAGATGTGATTTTAGTATCTCCCCAAGGTGAATAAACATCAAGCACCACCCTGTAATTCTTTGTCACCAATATGGTGACATGCCTATTTTATCATAAAAATGTTACTCTATCGTTAAAGCATCCAGAACCGTATGAATTTCTTCGTCCGTAAAACCATAGAAAGTGAAAACACCGTAATAATTGTCGTAAGAAACTATGACTTTTGATTTTTTGCCTAATACTTCCACCATTACATCCTCGTCATCAATTATTGTGTAAACATTTTTGTTTTTCGCTTCGTACGTTCTTTCGTTTGAAGGATTTTCAAGCGGAACATTAAACTGATGAACATTATCATTGGGGTGGATGTAATATTCTTCGCTGTAATTGTATTCTTTTCCTTCATAATTAAGCCTGACAGTTGCGGTTACGTTTTCAAGAATATCGCTGTCTTCCTGATATACAATACCTACGGTTTGCACTTCTCCGACGTGATTTTCAAACCATCTGTCCATAGGGTGATCGGCAATTGCTTTTTCGTAATCGTCATACAGATAATAGGTATTCTTATATTCGCCGTATAATACCTCAACTTTTTTGTGAATCCAGTTTACGCTCTCGTCGCCGTCAACATCTTCCAGAATCTGATCTTCGAGGGAAAAATCCGGAATTCTCTTTTCGGGATCAGGTTCCTCTCTTTGAACGTAACTGTCATTTTCCACATACATTTTATCCGGTTCGGTATGTGTTTTTCTGATAATTCTGGATGCGGCGATAACCGTAACCGAGACTGCAACAATCGCTACCATTATTATTGCGGCACTTCTTAAAGCGGTTTTAACTGCGGGCGGAAGCGCACGTAAGGCTTTGCTTTGTTTATAATTTAATGCTTCATTTATATATGAATCGTCAATGCCCGAAAGCATGATTTCAATCTGTTCTTTATTCATAGTATCCCTCCTTCGTCAAGTGGGCTTTTAATCGTTCTTTGGTTCTGTGAAGATGTACATTGATATAGTTTTTCGAATAACCCGTTTCTTCGGAAATCTCTTCCAAAGTCATATTAAACCAAAATCGTTTAACGAATATTACGCGGTCGGTTTTCTTAAGGGTTTTCAAAAAAGAATTGATTGAAGCCTGTAATTCTTTTGCTTCGATTTCTTTTTGCACATCCGAATTTGCTGTCAGAACTTCTTCGAGCTCACCTATCGAAACATCATAAAAGCTGTTTCTTTTATCAGCGGTATTATATCTGAGTTTTTTTACGGAAATATTTCTTGCCAGTCTGCAGATATAAGCCGCAAAAGGGTCGGGATTTTCGGGCGGAATAGTATTCCAAAGTGCCATATAGGTATCACTTACGCATTCATCGGTATCTTCTTCGTTTCTTACGATGCGATATGATACACTTCGTGTTAATTTTCCGTATTTTGAAGATGTTTCTTCAATGGCCTGTTCTGAGCGGTTAAAGTATAGTTCAATTATTTGTTTGTCTTCCATTTTGACCTCCTTTAACCATTAACTACCAATCGGAAAAAGAAAATTACACTTTTTTAAAAAAATTATTCTGCATCGGGAGCATATTCGGTAATCGTCATTACGTCATTGCTCTGAAGGTCGGGTTTTTCTTTCGTATTTTTAAGATATGTATCAAAGAATTCTATAAAGCATTTACAGAGATTCTCATGCATTAAGTCTGCATCGAGCTTGCCCGTCAGGCTTCTGATGGATATCATGTGCTTCATATCGGAGAAGCCGACGTGTGCCATATCTCTGAAAACTACGCTGTAGGCGGGAGCCTTGTGATCAATGAAAACTCTGGTTTCGGCTTTTAAGTTGCCCTTGCAGCTAATCTGAAGGAAGGGCTTTTCCTGAATTCTGCCGTGATTTTCCCCAAATGGTGCACCGTCTATGTTGATACCGCATACAATTTCCGGCTCATCAAAGCAGAGCGCGTAGGCCGTTGCACCGCCGAGCGAATGACCGCAGGCTGCGATGCCGGGCTCAAAATCAATCATATCCGAAAGATTTTCTTTCGCATAATCTATGGCATTCATCGTATCTTTTTCCCATTCTGAGATTCTGCTTCGTACAAACGCGCAGTAGTTCTGCTGCAGCTCTTCAAACTTTTCTGCAAGTTCGCGGTTGTCTCCGTTATATTTTATGAGCTTGTATGCATTAAAAAATCCGCCAAGCATCGGTTCGTACTGCTTGTTCTGGATTCCTTTCATGGCAAAAACATGGGTACCATCATCGAATTCCGTGCAGACTGCATCGTAAGGGTGTCCCACACTTATAACCACGTAGCCTTTTGATGCGAGCTCGATGCAAAGAAACGAATTTCCCTCCCTAAAAGACAAAAGTCCGTGATTAAACATTATAAGAGGGAATTTTATGCCTTCGATTTTAGGAGCATTTTCGTAACATTCCGAAAAATTATCGCCTTCGGCGTCGGCTTTTTTAAAATTCACAGGGACATGCATTGTCTTCTTAAGACCAATTGCCATATTTTCGGTCATATATTTTGCCATAGGAAGGCCTGCAACCGATTCTTTTAAAACAGGATAGTAAACCCTGGCGGGAATATTTCTTTTAGTGCCGGGTGCCAGCGCATCTTCCCTGTCTGTATAAACCGTATATGTAAATGTACCGACTGCGTATTCGCCGGTGGGAGAGGGTTTCTTAGTCATATTCAAACCTCCGGTTAATTTTTCATAAACCATTTTATCAAAAACTAAAATATAAAAAAACGGGACAAAGCATAGAAGAAATCTTAAAGTATTGAAGCAAAAGGGCAGATTTGATATAGTTTTTTTATGAGACAAGGACTGTCTCATTCCGTAAAACAGGGCATTTGCTCGTTTTGTGTCCTGTAAAACATTCCGTGTCCGACGTAGGATGTAATCACAGACAAGCCGAAGACGAAAAACAAAATCGGCAAATAAAACAAGTTGATTACAGGAGGACACAGTAATGAAAAAAGAAATTATCTCAACAATTTTAAGAATGGTTTTTGCAGCAGCAGGTATGGTATTCATCATCTTATCGATGTGCCTTAACCAGACACAGCCTTATCTTATGATAGGACTTGCATTTGTGGTTCTGGCAAATTTAATCTGCTGGATTGCAAAAGGCTTACAGAAGAAAGGAAACTAAAATGGATCAGCAGAAAATCGGAGCATTTCTTAAAGAATTAAGAAAAGAGAAAAATATCACTCAGGAAGAACTCGCAGAGAAAATGCTTGTTTCCAGAAGAACAGTTTCCAGATGGGAAACCGGCTCAAATATGCCGGATCTTGATATCCTGATTGATATCTCCGAATTCTACGATGTTGACTTAAGAGAAATCCTGGACGGAGAAAGGAAAAACGATCAGATGGATAAAGAAATGAAAGAAACCGTATTAAAGGTAGCGGACTTTTCCAATGAAGAAAAAGGAAAAGTAATGAAAAGAATGCACGCGCTTTTTATCAGTGCACTCGTGCTTATGACAGTTTTGTTTGGAACATTCTTTTTAGCTCCCTGGGAAGGTCCGGTGATGGATATTATTCAGGGCGTGGCACTCGGTGTCGGCTACGGAATGATAATTATCGGAGTAATCATTACCAGCAGATACGCAAGACAGATAAGAGAATTCAAATTAAGACTTCTTCATAAAACAAAAGAACTTGAAGATTAATCATAAAAGACAAGAGGTGCAGAAATGTACCTCTTTTTATTTTTTGCTTCTTTTATGATACAATAAAACAGTATTGGAAAAATGAAAATCGGGGTACATTAAATGGAACAGTTTTTGACCAAATTCGATGATATTTTATACACTTGGTGTCTAATTTATCTCTTGGCCGGCGCGGGAATTTATTTTACGATTAGAACCAAGTTCGCGCAGATTCGTCTCTTAAAAGATTCAGTCAAATGGATGTTTGAGAAAAAGGACGGCAAAGGAATATCGTCATTTCAGGCGCTGATGGTTGCAACCGCATCACGTGTCGGAACCGGTAACATGGCAGGCGTTGCCACTGCGATTCTTTTAGGAGGTCCCGGAGCCGCATTCTGGATGTGGATTATGGCGATTATCGGATCTTCTTCCGCATTCGTGGAAAGTACGCTCGCACAGATTTACAAAAGAAAAGAAGGCGACACCTTTAAAGGCGGTCCGGCTTATTATATCGAAAGAGCACTTCATTCAAGAGTGCTCGGCATACTGTTTGCGATTTCACTTATTGCGACATTTGCGTTCGGCTTTAACGGATTGCAGGCTTACAATATCGTTTCGTCGCTCGAATACTATTTCCCGAATATCGGTCAGACACATGTGCCTTTAATCGTTGGACTCATTTTATTTACGGTGGTTATTATCCTGTTCTTCGCAGGTACGGAAAAAATCGGCTGGCTTTCATCGGTACTGGTTCCGGTTATGTCAGGTCTTTATATCCTTATGGCAATCCTCGTTATTATAATGAACTTCGGTAAAATTCCCGCAGCTTTATCCCTTATCATAAAATCAGCGTTCGACTTTAAGGCGATTTTCGGCGGAATGGCAGGCTCGTGTCTGGTGCTCGGAATTAAGAGAGGTCTCTTCTCCAATGAAGCAGGTATGGGTTCCGCACCTAACGCATCGGCATCTGCAGAGGTTTCACATCCTGCGAAGCAGGGCCTTGCACAGATCGTTTCGGTTTATATCGATACCCTGATGATCTGTACCGCGACAGTTTTCATCGTGCTTTTAACAGGTCAGTACCAGAACGGTGATCTTAACGGCATTCCTCTTATTCAGCAGTCTGTAAGCTCACAGTTTGGAACATTTGCGATTCATATTGTAACGATTTCGGTTTGCCTCTTCGCATTTACATCGATTCTCGGTAATTTCTTTTATGCGGAAGCGAATATCTTATTCATTACGAAGAATAAAGTCGTTATGATAATATTCAGAATCCTTGCAGCGATTATGGTATTTATCGGTGCAAACAACAATATCACGGTTGCCTGGTCTTTGGCAGACATTACCATGGGAATTGAGGCGGTTATAAATATCGTTGCAATCACGATTCTTTCAAACATAGCGGTTAAGGCGCTTAAGGATTACGAAAAGAAGAAAAAAGCCGGAGGAGAGATTACATTCCACGAATCGGATATAGGTCTTTCTAATACGGATGTATGGAAATAAAAAAAGCCCGGAATTTTCCGGGCTTAATTTTTTTATGAGAAAAATTATTTGATTACGTCTACGCCGTACTTCTCGCCGAGTTCTGCGAGCTTGCCGTTTGCAACGAGCTGATCGATAGCGTCGTTAACAATCTTTACGGTCTGTGTATCTTCAAGTCTGAAGCCGATTGCGTATTCCTCGCTCTGAAGGCTTGCGCCGTCAAGAATCATAAGGTCACTGTAATCTGTATCTTCATTGATAACTGCTTTTGCAAGTGTTAAGTCAAGAACTGCTGCGTCGCATGTGCCTGCCTTTACTTCAAGAAGAGCATCCTTCTGAGCGGAAACTCCTAAGTAATTGCCTGTTGAAAGGTGTGCATCTGCCTCGATTGCGCTCTCACCTGCGGAACCGCTCTCTGCACATACATTGATGCCGTCCATATCTGCAAGTGATTTGAACTTGTCAGCATTGCTCTTGTTGATAACAACTACCTGCTCGTTAACAACGTAGGATTTTGAGAAAGCCATGTTTTCTTTTCTGTCTTCTGTTACTGTAAGTCCGTTCCAGATACAGTCAATCTTTCTTGACTTAAGCTCAACTTCCTTCTGATCCCATTCAATTTCCTGGAATTTTACGGGAACGCCAACGATCTTGGAAACTTCCTCAGCGAATTCGGTATCAAATCCGATAAGCTTTCCGCTTTCGTCATAGTAGTTCATCGGCTCGTAAAGAGTCATTCCCACAACCAGTTCATTTTTGTTTTTGATATAATCCCAGTCTGTTGCGGCCTGTTTTCCGCATCCGACAAGCATGGTTCCTACCATTGCTGCCATCATTAATACAGAAATAATTTTTTTCATTTCTATCCTCCTTATAAAACCTAATAGGTAGAGATACATACTACACGCATATTGATTTTTTGTCAATTCTGAAGAAATTTTTAAAAAAGGTGTTGACATTAACTGTATATTGCTGTATATATAACACATAAACAGTTGTGAGGTAACCGATATGAAATTATTACAAAACAGCGGAATTCCTATTTATAAACAGATAAGTGAACAGTTAAAGGAAGAGATTCTTTCCGGAAAAATAAAAGAAGGAGAGTACCTTCCTTCAATAAGAGGACTGGCTCAGGATTTACGAACCAGCGTCATCACGACCATAAAGGCTTACGAGGAACTTGAAAGTGAGGGACTTGTAACCGCGGTGCAGGGCAAAGGCTTCTATGTCAATGCGCAGGACAGCGAACTTTTGCGCGAGCAGCATATAAGAAAGGTCGAGGATGATTTAACTCAGGCAATCAAAGCCTCTAAGGTTGCAGGCATGACAGAGGAAGAACTGATTGAAACACTTAAGGTTCTCATAAAACTGTCGGAGCAGGAATAAAGAAAGCAGAATGGAGACTAACATGAACTATACAGACGTTATTACAGGAAACAATATAAATAAGAAATTCGGAAAATTCGAACTTAATGTTCCTGAGATTCATATTCCCGAAGGATTTTCGACAGCTCTCGTCGGAGAAAACGGCGCAGGAAAAACCACTCTTTTAAATATTTTAAGCGGTTTAAGAAGAGACAACGATGGCGAAGTAACATATTTCGGAGAGAAGAAAATTACCGACGACGGCGTTATGGAAAGTATCGGATTTACCGGAACCAAGAATTACCTGCTTCCTCACTGGACAGGCGATCAGGTAAGAGAATTATCGGCTCTGCTTTTCGATAACTTTGACAAGGAAAAGTTTGATTCAATCTGCAAATCCTTAAACATTGATTCAGCCATTTTCGGCGCAAAAGCAAAACGAATTTCCAAACTCTCTGACGGTAACATTATGAAGCTCATGCTTGCGAGTGTATTTGCCAGAAAGACAGACCTGCTTATTTTAGACGAGCCCGCATCACCCTTAGACCCTCTGATGAGAGATCTGCTCGGCGATATTTTAAGAACATATATCGCTGAGGGCAACGGAAAAAGAAGCATTCTTTTCTCCACACACAATATCTCCGACATGGAAGATGTGACGGATTACATTATCGTTCTTGATGACGGAAAAATACTCGAGCAGGGTTTTGTAACGGACATAAAAGAAAAGTATGTCATCGTAAAAGGCGACTGCGAATTAACAGAAGAACTTAAGAAAAATATGGTTTCTGTAAATCCCGGAAAATACGGCTTTGAAGGCGTGGCTCTTTCGGAGAAGACCGAAGCTTTTACGGGTATGAATATTTCCTTTGAGACACCGGATCTTTTCCAGATCTGCGTGGCACTGCTTAAGCAGAATTCCAAACTTCAGATGCCTGTACTGTAGGCTAAAAGAGGTGGCAAAATGATTAAAATGATTAAAAGCTACAATGCGTATACTTCAAAGTTAATAGTGTTTCTGGCATATGTTCTGTTTCCGGTATTCATAATTTTTGTTTTCTCGGTTTTAACATTTTCTATAAGAACGAACAATTCGCAGGAATTCAATATAGTGATTACGGTCTTAACGGCGATTGTTATGGCATATCTGATAGTTGCAAACTGTCTTGCAGACCGTTTCAGTATAGGAACAATCCTGGTGAATAATTTACAGGCAAATGAAATGGTCAAGACTTCTCCTAAGGGAGAAAAGACGATTTTAAATGTAGCCACATGGGACATATTTGTAAAATTCTTTTCCACTGTAGCAGTTTTCCTCGGGATCTTTATTGCCAGATATTATTACCGACAGGGAACGGTCCTTCAACTAATAGGAATTATGATACTTTGCGCTTTTTCGACGCATTTTATTACAAGTCTTGTTTGCTGGATATGCAGAAAAATAGAGAATACTTCAATAGCCGTAGTGATACAGAGTATTGGAACGCTACAAATTCTTCCGTATATCATTCTTTCGGTATTGCCCGTAAAAGCAGTTCCCGTCTGGATTTCCGGTCCGACGGCAGCGGTGTACTTAATCTTAGATGTGATAGTAAATGTTGTAGGAATGCTGATTTTAAGAAGATTTATCAAAAAATCGTGGTATAAAGACGTAAAGTCGAAAGGACAATAAAGATGAAGCTTAAGGATACTATAAAACTATTTAAATTTACATATAACAAATCGGCTCTGATATTTTTAATGGCATTCTTTTTTATTCAGAACGTAATGTATATATTTATGCCTTTAGGAACCCTGATGCAGGGATTTATGGTAAGTCTCACAAGCACTTATTTTGTGAATTTCGTATATCAGGTTCTGGTTTCCGGAATGATCCGTTCGTCCGAGAAAATTGAGAAATCCATTATTAAAAACTTCACGATTATACTTTTAATATCGAATGTCGGCAGCTTCATTTTGTTTATGATACCCAGATTTTTATTCATGCTGGTTATGAGTCAATATGATGAAAATGCAATAACAATACTCCTTTTAAACTATATTGTGTTCGATATTCTTGCATATGTTTCCCTTGCGGTAATGTATAAAAGGATGGCATTCGGTACGACAATTCTCGGAGTGGCAGCGTTAGCGTTTTTTATAGAGATGCCGTTTTTCATTTATAACTCAACGAAGAATGCATTAAAGCTTATGCTCGGAATGAAAGAAGGAATAAATCATTTCGAGATTATGATAAGCACTCCGACTATAGGACTGCTTGTGGCAGCATTTGCAATAAGCATAATTTCACCTTTCATTTTTTACCTTATTTCGATCTTAATGAAAAATGTCCCTGTTAGTAAATTCCTGGAAGACAGACAGCCATGGGGCAAAATTTAAGATAAGAAAACTGCCTTTTAAAGGGCAGTTTTTTATTTTTACAAAGTATGAATAATCGTGTAAAATAGTGAACTGTAGGATATTAAATGTTGTTGGAGGAATTATGTTTCTTGAAGTAACACTACAGCTTTTAGACGGGTTTAAATTAACCCTTTTGATTTTTTTCCTGACGTTAATCGGAGCACTTCCGCTCGGACTTTTAATTACGTTCGGAAGTATGTCAAAGATTAAGTTCATAAAAGGTCTGACCAAGGGATTTGTCTGGATTATCAGAGGTACGCCTCTCATGCTTCAGATTATCCTTGTTTTTTACGGTCCCGGACTTATTTTCCATTCGACCGGTGTCGGCAGACTGCCTGCGGTAATAATCGCTTTTATCATCAACTACGCCTGCTATTTCTCGGAGATTTACAGAGGCGGAATAGAAAGCATTTCCCAGGGACAGTACGAAGCCGGACAGGTGCTCGGCATGACCAAGACGCAGATCTTCTTTAAGATAATTCTTGCTCAGGTAATCAAGAGAATCATCCCTCCGATGGGCAACGAAATTATTACCCTCGTAAAAGACACCTCCCTCGCCAGAGTTGTATCCTGCGTGGAACTCCTTAAAGCAGCTCAGGATATTGTCGGACTTAAGGCAATCATCTGGCCTATCTTTTACATCGGCGCATTCTACTTACTCTTCACCGGCGTACTTACGATTGTATTCGGCAAGATAGAAAAGAAACTCGACTATTACAAAGGATGACAATTGAACAATTGGGGACGGTTCTATTTTGGCTTTTTTTACCAGGTGGGGACACATCTTTAAAGATTTATAAAGGATAATATATGGAAACAGTTTTAAAAGTTGAGAACTTAAGAAAAAGATTTGATAAAGAAGAAGTTTTAAAAGGCGTATCCTTTGAGCTTAACAAAGGAGAAGTATTAGCAATTATCGGTTCTTCCGGCGGCGGAAAAACCACGCTTCTTCGCTGCCTTAACCAGCTTGTGATACCTGACAGTGGAAAAATCATCGTTAATGATGATGTTATATTTGACGATGCGCTCGGCAAAGAAAATGAAAAAAATCTTCGCACCAAGAGACTTCATTTCGGCCTTGTTTTTCAGCAGTTCAATCTCTTCCCGCAGTACAATGTGTTTAACAATTTAACACTTGCTGCCAGACTTCTTGCAAAGGAAAACAACAAGAAAAATAAAGGAAGCGCTGAAGACCTTAAAAAGGAATATGCGCGAATTGACGAGGAAGCGACAAAGCTTTTAGAGAGAGTCGGACTTAAAGATAAAATGAAAGCCTATCCCTGTGAACTTTCCGGCGGACAGCAGCAGAGAGTTGCGATAGCAAGAGCGCTTATTTTACATCCCGACATACTCTGCTTTGACGAGCCCACATCGGCACTCGATCCCGAACTTACGGGAGAAGTTTTACGAGTAATCGAAGGTCTTAAATCCAACGACAATACAATGATTATCGTAACTCACGAAATGGAATTTGCCAGAAGAGTTGCAAGCAAAATAATATTTATTGCTGACGGAGTCATTGAGGAAATGGGAACTCCCGAGGAAGTCTTCGAAAATCCCAAGAGCGAGAAATTAAAGAATTTCTTTAATAAATCTGTGGAAGTAATCGCATAGAACTAGAGAAAAGAGAAAAGAATGACCGAGAAAAAAGCAAAGATAATCTGCCTTATTGTGGCAATTCTTGTTTTGATTTTAGCTTTTGTTGTAGAAATATTTATTCGCCCCGAATACCTGATAAAGTGCATCATTAAAATCAGCACTTTCGGCGGAGTGATACTTTTATATTCAGCTTTAAGTAAGAAAAAGCTCGTTGACATCATCGACCTGAAAAAACCCGAGAAAATCGGTATTTTGATTGGCGGTATAGCATTCTTTTTTGTCGGAATGATTGTGGTGTTTTTAATCTTTAAAAACCAGATCAATTTATCCGGCATCAAAGAAAGCCTCGGTGCAAAGGAAGGTTTTACGAGAGAAAACTGCCTTTACGCCTTTGCATATATCATAATATTCAATTCATTTTTGGAAGAGGCGTTTTTCAGGGGATTTCTGCCGAAACTTTTTACGAAGAAATGGCCGGGATTTATCGTTAGCGCATTTCTTTTTTCGGCGTACCACATAGGAATATTCGGCACCTGGTTTTCCATTCCGCTCCTTATGGTAGCCGTCACCGGACTGGTTTTAGTCGCACTGTTTTTGCAGTGGATTAACGCACATTATAAAACCATTGTTGCCAACTGGCTTGTGCATGCAAGCGCCAATATTGTCATAAATTCCATAGGAGTTTTACTCTTTTTTGATATCCTAAAATAAGGAGACACAATGAAAATAACCTGCGAATTCTGTCAAGTAATGTTTGACGATACCTTGGAAAACTGCCCTAACTGCGGGGCGGCAAATCCTAACGTCAGAAGAAGTACTCCGGAAAATCCCACAACCATAGAAGGCTTAAAAGAGTGGTATGAGGCAATGAATCTGCCTCCTTATGAAACCACGCGCTTTTTCATAGGAATTGATTACAAAGAGCCCAAAGCTTTCGGTATTTACAAGGACGAAGCCACGGGCAATTTTGTCGTTTATAAAAACAAAGACACGGGTGTAAGAGCCGTAAGATACGAAGGAACCGATGAAGCATTTGCGGTGAACGAACTGCAGACACGCCTTAAACAGGAAATACTCCTGCAAAAACAAAGAAACGCAGTAGGGACTTCGTCATCTAACGGAAGCTCTTCTAAAGGAAGTAAGAAATCCGGCAATCTGACCTTGGCATTAATGCTGACGGTTCTTTTTTTAGGACTCGGGTTCGGTTCTTTCTTTTTACCGATGCTTTTGTTTTTTACGGACAATCCCATAAAGAAAGCAATCTGTCCTTCCGAGGGCTATTACGATGTAAACGACACCATTTATTATCATATGTCCGGATACACCAAAGACGAATGGCTAGTATACGATGACGAAGCAGGTGAATGGAGTAAATGCTATATCACCTCAGGAGATGTGCTGTATAAAAAGAAGAGTTCAGAGGATTTCTTCTTGGCAAAAGACTGGGAGTCCGGTTTTGATTTTTCCGATGCGACAAAGGATATCTTATATCAGGATTATAAAGACGGCTACAAAATAGATACCGGCTACTATTCTTACAATGGTGAAGAATTTTATCATCTTGAAAAATCGCAGTATGACGGCTGGTATTATTTCGACGATGATAAGGGCGACTGGGATTATACATATTATGACGATATTCCCGCAGATCTCAGGCATCAGAATACCGCTGCGGATTTCTGGTATACTCCGACCTGGGATTCGACCACGCAGATAACTGACTTTGAAGATACGGAATATTACGAGCAGTATCAGGAAAGTCAGAAAAGTACCTCATCAAGCAGTTCCTCGGACAGCAGCTATTCCTGGGACTCCGGCAGCTCCTGGGATTCGGGCTCGACCGACTGGAGCAGCGACTGGTAGAAAGGATTTTCAAATGGACGATCGTTTAAAGAAACAACTCGATTTTTCTCTTGAAATAGATAAAGAAAAAAACATTTTCAGACAGACCAGCCTAAGCGGTCACGGCCGTAAGGAAAACGACGCTGAGCATGCATGGCACATGGCAATCATGGCATATGTTTTAAAAGAGTACGCCAACGAGGAAATTGACATTTCCAAAGTAATGATAATGTGTCTTATCCACGACATTGTGGAGATTGATGCGGGCGACACATACGCATACGATCCCGAAGCAAAAAAGACTCAGAAAGAGCGCGAGGAAAAAGCCAAGGAGAGAATTTTCTCACTTCTTCCAGACGATCAGAAGAAAGACCTGACTGCGCTTTTTGAAGAGTTCGAAGCATGCGAAACTCCCGAATCAAAATTTGCTCATTCAATGGATAATTTACAGCCGCTTATTTTAAACAATTCAAATAACGGAAACGACTGGAAAGAACACGGGGTTTCGGCCGCACAGGTTTATAAAAGACAGGGCCAGACGCAGCTTGGTTCCGAGAAACTTTTCGAAGTAACAGACACAATCATAAAAGAAAATATTGCCAAAGGAAACTTAAAGGAGTAAACAGTGGAAGAAAATAAGAAGAAAAAAATATGGCCGATATTTCTGATAGCGGGAATAGTTGTTGTAATTGCTGCAATACTTCTTATTATGGTTCTGGTTATAGCCGGAGCTCTTATCGTACCGCAAATTATTAAAAAATATACTGTTTCGAGTTCGTATTCGTATTCCAACACGGTAGCGAATATGAATACAACCAATAAGCCTGCCACGGTTGTTGCTTCTGCCGGTTCTCCGCAGGATTACACATTTGTAAACAATGTGCTTACCAAGGATGAAACTCAGGTTGAAGCATGGATAAACAATTTTTATCCCGGCAGCTCGATACAGAAAACCAGTTATTCGGGTAACACCGATGCGTGGTGGGTAGTAACTTCATCAAATCCTATGCCTCCGGTATCAATAAGCGGAATAGTTATTAACTACGACCAGGTTGAATTTCATTTACGCGACGGATATGCCGAGGAAATAACTTTTGTAAATCACGCAGGTGATACGGCTCTCTTTAACAGCCTCTACAAGGACTTTGAGGCTATATACGGTACACAGCAGGTTTATGTTGGAGAAAAGGATATCCTGACTACTTTAATGGATCCGAGCCAGGAGTATTTATCATATTCATGGTTTGAAAGTGATTTTGACGGATATTATTCTATGTTCTTAACCAAAAGTCAGCATAATAATCAGACGCAGGTTGATGTTTCAATCTACAAATTTTAGGAGACACCATGGAAATCTGGGACGCGTACGATGAAAATTACAACATTATAGAAGGCATGACACTTGTTCGCGGCGAAGAGGCTTCGATTCCAGAAGGCGTGTTCCATCTTGTGTGTGATATTCTTGTAAGACATACGGACGGAACATATCTTTTAATGCAGAGAGACCCGAGAAAAAGTTACCCGCTGATGTGGGAAGCAACGGCAGGCGGTTCGGCGCTTAAGGGCGAGAGTCCTCTTGAATGTGCAACACGTGAACTGTTCGAGGAAACCGGAGTTAAATCATCCACCCTAAAAGAGATAGGCAGAGTAATATTTCCCAAAACCCATTCTGCGATGGTTTGCTTTTACTGCTTAACAGACTGTGATAAAGACAGCATTGTTTTGCAGGAGGGAGAAACGGTTAACTATCGCTGGATTGAAAGAGAAGAATTATTCCGTTTAAAAGAAGATGAACTTGTAACAGACCGCGTACTGAATTTTTTGGATGATTCTTTATAGCGGAGTATAAATAAAAGACTTAATGAGGAGGGAAAAAATGAGTCAGTTTACAGTGGACAGAGAAAATGCACCGAGTGTTGAGGAGATTTTAGCAGCGTTGAATGGCGACGATATTGTCGAATTTGAATTTGACGATTACGCCCTTTATGTTGAATATTCCGAGGAAGGTAATGCATTTATCGGATGGATTGATACCTATAACGAGGAAAACTATTATTTCGACAACGGAAGCGGAAATACCGAAATGGTTGAGCTTAAAATAAACGCCTGCCCTGAAGAAAGAATGATGTGCTACGATGCAGAAGCCCTAAAAGAAATAGTTCTTTATTTCTGCGAAACGGGCGAGATGAATCCGAAATATAACTGGATCGAAGAACCGATTGAAGAGTAGGCAGAAAACATGTTAAATCAATTTTCAAGAACTGAATTATTATTCGGCAAAGAAGCAATGGAGCACCTGGCCGAATGCCGCGTGGCCGTATTCGGTATAGGCGGTGTCGGTGGATATGTCTGCGAAGCACTGGCTCGAAGCGGAGTTGGCGCATTTGATCTGATAGATGATGACAAAGTCTGTTTAACCAATATCAACAGACAGATAATAGCCACCAGAAAAACCGTCGGAAAATACAAGACGGATGTTATGAAAGAGCGCATTCTTGATATAAATCCTCACGCAGAAGTGAATACGTATCAGTGCTTTTTTCTTCCCGAAAACGCTTCGGATTTTCCGTTTGACAAATACGATTATGTAGTGGACGCAATTGATACCGTTACGGCTAAAATTGAGCTTGTTCTGCAGTGTCGGGAAAAGAAAGTACCGATTATCAGTGCAATGGGCGCGGGAAATAAACTCGATCCCACCATGTTTCGTGTCGCTGATATTTATAAAACTAAAATGGATCCTCTGGCGAGAGTAATGCGATATGAACTCAAAAGAAGAGATGTTAAGAAACTCAAAGTCGTTTATTCCGAGGAAAAACCGATTAAGCCTGTTGAGGACATGGCAATAAGCTGCAGAACCAACTGCATATGTCCGCCCGATACAAAAAGGCATTGCACGGACAGAAGAGATATTCCCGGCAGCACGGCCTTTGTACCTTCTGTTGCAGGCCTGATTATAGCCGGAGAAGTGATAAAGGATTTAACCAAAGCCTACGAAAGGAAATGATTTTGGACAATACAATAAAAGAAGTTACAGCCGAACAGTTAAAAAAATATGATGATTTGAAAAAGATGCTGAAGGATTTCGGAAGCGTGGCAGTTGCATTTTCAAGCGGCGTTGATTCAACATTTCTTTTATATGCGGCAAAAGAAGCTTTGGGTGATAAAGCAATTGCGGTTTCTGCCAAATCCTGCTCTTTTCCCGAAAGAGAATTAAATGAGGCAAAAGCTTTTTGTGAGGCTCATAAAATCCGTCATATTATATTTGAATCCGAGGAACTCGATATTGAGGGATTCTCACAAAATCCCGTGAACAGATGTTATATCTGCAAACACGAACTGTTTGAAAAGATTATAAAAATTGCAGAGAAAGATGGAATCAATGCAATTCTGGAAGGCTCGAATCTTGATGATAACGGAGACTACCGTCCCGGCCTTCAGGCTGTTGCGGAACTCGGTATTAAGAGTCCTCTTCGAAGCATTGGTTTTACCAAAGAAGATATAAGGGCATTATCAAAATATCTTGGCCTTCCCACATGGGATAAGCAGTCATTTGCATGTCTTTCTTCAAGGTTTGTATACGGAGAAACGATATCAAAAGAAAAACTCTCAATGGTTGATAAGGCCGAACAGCTCTTACTGGACTTAGGCTTCCGTCAGGTGCGTGTAAGAATCCATGGTACCATGGCAAGAATCGAGGTTTTACCTGACGAGTTTTCAAAACTTATCAGCGAAGATATTAGAAGTAAAATTACTGCATCTTTTAAGGAGTTCGGATTTACCTATGTAACGATGGACTTAACCGGTTACAGAACAGGAAGCATGAACGAAGTTATAAAGAAATAAAGAGGGTTACAAATGAAGGTGTTTGATATTTCGCAGGAGGTTTTTACCTGCAATGTATTTCCCGGAGATCCGAGTCCCGAAAGAGAAATAAAACTAAAAATCAGCGACGGTGCAATCTGCAATCTGACCGCTTTTAATATGTGTGCACACAACGGAACACATGTTGATGCACCCTATCATTTTTTTGATAACGGAAAGACAATCGACGAAGTTGATCTTGATAAATTTGTCGGCTATGCATATGTCTTCGAGCATGAAGGCGATGTAAAAAAAGAAGACGCGGAAGCCATGATAAAAACAGCAAAAAGTGCTGATGAAAGAGCGGCTGAAAGAATCCTCGTAAAAGGAAAAGCAGTAGTCACAAAAGAGGCAGCAGAAGTTTTTGCAAAAGAAAAAATCAAACTTTTCGGAAACGAATCACAGACTGTCGGTCCTGAAAATGCACCGATGGAAGTGCACCTGATAATGCTTGGAGCAGAGATAGTTTTGCTTGAAGGAATAAGGCTTGAAGGCATAGAAGAAGGCGTGTACATTCTTAACGCGGCACCCATCAATCTCGGCGGTTCGGACGGTGCGCCCTGCAGAGCAACGCTTATGAAATTATGATTAAATCCGCACCTGCGGTATAAAAAATTTTTTGAAAATGTGAAAAATTTGTGATTGACAAAAGAAATCGGATTGATATACTAAATTAACAGATTAAAAAATGACAAGGAAAGGAGGACGAAAAAATGAAGAGATTATTTGTGATTTTTGAAACATCACTTATTGCGACCGTCAATGCATTTACTGGCGGCTTTGAGTTACTTCGCACTGATTTTGCTTTTCGTACTCCCGGTATCAGAATATAAAGGCGTACGTTTACATGCTTGTAAAATCACTGTGCGAAACAGTGATTTTTTTTTACCCGAATTGGAGAAGACATGAAAGAAAATAAACTTACTAAAAACATAATAAAACAGATTTCCGAATACGGGATAAACGAAAAAGATATCCTTTCGGTATGCCCTGCAGACCTTTCTTTCGAGGGCGAGTATATTTTAGGATATGTTTTTCTGACAGATAAATATATCGGCATATGTAAGAGCGACATTCCGACAGGCTATACTCACTTTTTCAGAGGAACCAAGGTTCATAAAAAAGTCGAGGAAGAAGACTTAGCCGAGTATGAGATTACACTTTACGATCTTGCAAAAACTGAGCATCTCAGAATAGAAAGAATGATCGGAGCGGTTCTTTTATCAGCCGAATATGACGGCAGTCCGATAAAAATCGCATCAATGACCAACACATATCTCGAGCAGATAAATCTTTTTGTAAGACATACAAAGAACATCAAAAACGGCAAAGCCTTTGATGCGGACATCGTAGGCAAAGAAGCAGAGGAAGAGGACGAGGAATCGCTTTACTGCCCCATTTGCGGAACAATGTATCCCGACCCTGCGAAGAAGGTTTGTCCGAAGTGTACCAACAAGAGAACAATCTTAGCAAGAGTTTTAAGATACTTTTTCAAATACAAATTCTCGATTGCGATTTTGTTTTTATCGTATGCGATGGGCGCGGCCATAAGCGTTGTATGGCCGTATTTGACAGGTAAAGTGCTCTTTGATCACGTGCTTGAAAAAGACAACGAATTCCTTGCAAGATTCGGAGTATCGGGCAAATACGTGCTCGCACTTTTACTGCTTGCGCTTGTGCTTATCGGCAGCAGAGTAATCGAAGAAATTACAAACACGGTTCAGATGGCGTTAATGGCACGCGTTGCAACAGCGACCGTAAAAGATATAAAGACCGATGTTTTCTCGGCTATGAGCAGGTTGTCGCTTAACTTTTTTACGAGCAAGCAGACCGGTGGCCTGATGACCAGAGTTTTGACGGATTCAAGCAGGGTTACCGATTTCTTTATTGACGGCTTACCTTCGGTATTTATTCACGGTATGACCATCATCATTACTTTCGTGGTAATGTACAGACTTAACTGGCAGATGGCGCTTATCGCATGCATTCTTTTACCGTTACTCGTATTTATGACGGTTAAGCTTCGTCCGGGGCTTTGGAATTTATCAGGTAAAAGACACCGTGCTGAAAAAGCGGTATCGGGCAAAGCAAACGATAACTTAACAGGTGCGAGAGTAGTAAAGGCTTTCGGTCAGGAAGATGCGGAAATCGAGAGATTTAAAAATCCGAACAACAATCTTAAGGATGCTGAAATAAACATCGTAAAACTAAGAAACAAGTTCACGATTCTGTACAGTCTGGTACAGGAAGTATCAAGCATCTGGATCTGGATAATCGGAGTATTCTTCGTATTAAAAACCGACAAAATTGAGCTCGGCGTACTGCTTACATTCGTAGGCTATGTGGCACAGCTTAACGGTCCGATGAACTTCTTCTCGAGAGTATTCAGAATGTGGTCCGAGAGTATCAATGCTGCTCAGAGACTCTTTGAAATCATAGATTCGATTCCCGAAATCGTTGAGAAAGAAAACCCTGTCCGTCTAATGAAGCCTAAGGGAGAAATCGAACTTGACAACGTTACATTCGGATATACGGTCAGCAAAAATGTACTTAAGGACATAAATCTTAAAGTAAAAGAAGGCGAAGTGCTCGGAATCGTCGGCCGTTCGGGCGCCGGCAAATCGACACTTGTAAATCTTATTTCAAGACTCTACGACGTAAAAGAAGGCACAATAAAAATAGACGGAGTCGACGTAAAAGATTTAGCGCTTTCGGACTTGAGAAAAAATGTAGCGATGGTTTCGCAGGATACTTACATATTCATGGGTTCCGTCGCAAAGAACATCGCTTA
Source organism: Lachnospiraceae bacterium (assembly GCA_017538995.1). Taxonomy (GTDB): domain Bacteria; phylum Bacillota; class Clostridia; order Lachnospirales; family Lachnospiraceae; genus UBA3766. The sequence goes on from JAFYHV010000156.1 coordinate 28,730, forward strand.
CGGCAATGAAAACGCCACAGGTGATGAAATAATCCGTGCGGCAAAACTTGCGGGAGCACATGATTTTATCTCGAAGATGCCTGACGGATACGATACAATAATCGGCGCTTCCGGAAAGGACTTATCGGGCGGCGAGAAACAGAGGATTTCGATAGCAAGAGCAATCTTGGCGGATCCCAAGATTTTAATACTTGATGAAGCTACGGCCAGCGTGGATACCGAAACCGAGAAAGCAATTCAGAATTCACTTAAGCTCTTGGTAAAGGGAAGAACGACCCTTTCCATAGCTCACAGGCTTTCGACGCTTCGTGATGCAGACAGAATCATAGTCATTGACAGAGGACGAATCGTTGAGGAAGGAACGATCGAGGTTCTTGATAAGAATGAGGACGGAATTTTCCACAAACTCAATGAACTACAGAACAAATCACTTGCAGCAGGCAGCAGTTTCTAGAGGAGAATGACATGGCAGAAGAGTTAAACACATTTGAAAAAGAAGCCGAAGAAATGACCGCAATGCACGTTATTACGAATAAGGATAAATTCGAACGTACAAGCGGAGGCTTCGTGAATTTTACATATGACGGCGTAAAGTATGAAAGGGTAAAAGTAGTACGTCTTTTCCCTTTCACCGATGCCGACAAATACATATCCATCAGGGAAAACACGGATAAGGCAAAAGAAATCGGTATCATCGAAAATCTGGATGATTTTGACGAGGAGACAAAAGAGATCTTAAGAGAACAGTTAAGACTCAATTATTTTACTCCCGTCATTCAGAAAATCATGAGCATCAAGGACGAATACGGCTACGCGTATTTCCATGTAATGACAGACAAAGGCGAATGCAAATTTGCTATAAACATGGCATCCAACGCGGTTACGAAATTATCCGATTCAAGACTTATCATCATGGATCTTGATGAAAACAGATTTGAGATAAGGGACGTAAATGCTCTTACTCAGAAGGAAAGAAGAAAACTTGATTTATTCTTATAAAAGACTAAAAGGACAGACATAATGATTTTAAAATACGATGTATCGCCCAAAATAGCGGAGAAAATTCCTCTGTCCGAAGACGAGAGAATATATTATGCAATTCCGTATGATATAGACGTCGACGGCAGCTGGATAAGGGGTGCATATCTTTTTGTCACCACCAAAAGAATCCATATTTTTGACGGCGAAACCATAAAAGAAACAATTGAAATAAGTGAATTAAGCAGGGCAAAAGCCGAGGCAAAAGTCGGCGGCGGAATCCTCGTTGTCACAAAGGATGGCGAAGACAGGGTAGTGGTTCACTATTCCGCAAAGCATTTAAGCAGATACGCTTATATTGCCAGAGGAATCAACATCCTCATTTCCGGACGTTTCGAAGAAGTTGAAAGCAGCGAATACGAAAAAATGTGTCCGAAGTGCGGCAGAGCAATTCCCGGCACCAAGAACTGCCCGAGATGTTCCAAAGAAGGCGGCTTCCTAAAAGAATTTATAGGAATGGCAAAGCCTTACAAAAAGGACTTCTTCGGAGTATTTATGCTGATGGTTTTAGTAGCCATTACCACTCTTTTAAATCCCGAAATCCAGAAGCACTTGATAAACGATGTGCTTAAGGGCGGCGGCGGTTTTAAACACGCGCTTGTGTTGCTTTTAATCATGTTCTCCCTAAGTGTGAGCATAGTTGTAATTAATTATTTTAAGAGCAATGCATCCACCAAACTCGGTGCAAAGATCTCCGCGGATTTGAGAATGGCACTGTTTAAAAAGTACCAGGAGCTTCCGCTCGCATTTATCAACGACAGAAGACCGGGCGAACTTTTAAACAGAATTACCCAGGACACCACCTGCATCAGGGAGTTTATGGAAGATGTTTTCTGTAACCTCTTTGCAGTGCTTTTCATCTTTATCTGGGACATCATTTTTATGATGGTTTTAAACTTCAGGCTTGCAATTTTAACCTTTATTACAGTGCCTCTGGTTGTAGTATTAATCGTTGGATTCCGTAAAACCGTTTACAGAATTTTCCATCTGCAGTTTCGTAAAAACGACGATGTTTCAAGCGACCTTCAGGATGTAATTTCCGGTATGAGAGTTGTAAAAACATACGGCAGGGAAGAAGAGGAAGCAAACCGTTTTAAGGGCTTGTCCACGGAATTTGCGAGAATCCAGAGAAAGAACGAAACCTTCTGGGCTATCTTTTATCCGATGATTTCATTCCTGATGGGAATGGGCGTCGTAATAGTTGTATTCTTCGGCGGACATGATGTATTTATCGGTAAAATGTCGGCCGGCGAGCTGTATCAGTTCATAACATATACCACTCTTTTGTTCCAGTACATCAACTGGATGAGCTGGCTTCCGAGAGAGCTTACACTCCTTACAAGCAGCCTCGAGAGAATCAACGATATTCTCTCGCAGGAGACAGCCGATAAGGACACAGAGACCATAAAAGATATAGAAATCAAAGGTGAGATTACATTCGATCACGCAACCTTCGGATACAAGTCATATCAGCCGGTGCTTGAAGACATCAACGTAGTGATTAAACCCGGTGAAATGATTGGAATTGTAGGCGCTTCGGGAACAGGTAAGTCCACGCTTATAAACCTTTTGATGGGACTCTATGAAGTCGACGACGGACATCTTTTAATAGATAACGTTGATATAAAAGATATCGATTCGAAATCGTATCATTCACAGCTTGGAGTTGTACTGCAGGAGACATTTCTCTTCTCGGGAACAATCCTTGACAACATCAGATTTTCAAGGCCCGATGCAACTTATGAAGAGGTCGTAAAAGCAGCAAAAATGGCCAATGCGCATGACTTCATATGTCAGACACCCGACGGCTACAATACATACGTCGGCGAGAAAGGTTATTCGTTATCAGGCGGTGAGAGACAGAGAGTCGCAATCGCAAGAGCAATACTTACAAACCCCAGACTCCTGATACTTGACGAAGCGACAGCAAGTCTTGATACCGAAAGCGAATTCATGATTCAAAAAGCACTTGAGAGACTTACAAAGGATAAGACAACATTTGCAATTGCGCACAGACTTTCCACCTTAAGAAAAGCCGACAGAATCATGGTTATCGACGGTCACAACATAGCTGAAATCGGAACCCATGAAGAGCTTTTAAACAACAAAGGAATTTACTACAATCTATATAAGGCTCAGATTGGCTAATAAAAAAGCACTCTGTGATGAACTGCACCCCGAATGTTAGACAAAAACATTCGGGGTGTTTTTTATGTCTAAATATAGTTTTGAGGAAAAATGCGAAGCTGTTAAGCGTGTTTTGGATGGAATGTCAATGACAAGAAGCGCGAGAATTATGGGTGTAA
>JAFYHV010000157.1 GCA_017538995.1 Lachnospiraceae bacterium
AGGTCGTAGAGCTTGTAGCCGCCCCAGAGACCGCCCTTTAATTTGAAATATTCGTTGTCGCAGTCAATGGTTAAACTGTCCGCCGTATAAGTCTGGATTTTCACACAGTCCGCACCGGCCGCCGCAGCCTGTCTTACAATTTCCAAAGCATTGAAAACATTACCACCGTGATTGGCGCTCATTTCCGCAATTATATATACTTCACCGTTGTTTATCCTGTCATAAATATGAAACATTCCGATACCTCGCAGGTGGCATTTTCACACCGTTTTTTCGTATGCCACATTTGATGTAATTATACCATAAAAGACACCTTCTTCGCAAAAAAGGTTTCAATTGTGATTTTTGCGTTAAATATAATGACTTTTTGTTTATTTTCTGATAAATTATTAAATGGTGTCTTATGTGCGGATATTAGTATCCGTAAAAGATAAAACGATAAATGGCAAGGTATTGTAATGAAAACCGGACTTATACTTGAGGGCGGCGGACTTCGCGGAAGTTTCAGCGCCGGTGTGCTGGATGTTTTTATAAGAGAAGGAATTACTTTCGATTACGCCTGCGGTGTTTCTGCAGGTGCGGGAGTGCTTTACAATTTTATAGCAGGACAGGAAGGACGTACCAAACAGGTCTTTTTATGTCCGAGGGAACATTCCTATTACGGCTTCAGAGAATTATGCAGAAGCGGCCATTTCATGAATCTTAACAAACTCTACGGCGAAATGGCTTTTGAAGAACCCCCTTTTGAATTTGATAAATATTTCGCGTCCGAAACAGAAGTGGAAGTTGTTGCTACCAACTGTGTTACGGGCAAGCCGGAATACTTAAAAGATAACGGAACCATAGACAGTCTTTTTGACTGCGGTCGTGCGACGGGTTCCCTTCCTTTTATCAGCGGTCCTTATAAAATAGGCGAAAACTATTACATGGACGGCTCCGTATCGGATCCCATCCCCATCAAAAGAGCTCTGGAAAAAGGGTGCGAGAGAATAATCGTCGTTTCCACCAAGGCAGAGGGAATGAATCCTTCAAACATGAAAAAATATCTTCCCGCGATGAAGGTTAAATACCCCAGATTCAAAGGCTTCAGAGATTCCATAAGAAACAGAATACCTCTTCTTTTAGGACAGTACGAGATGATGGAAGAGATGGCCAAAGAAGGCACGGTTCTTATTTTCCAGCCCGAAGGACACTGGGATGTTTCTCATATGGAAAAAGATATCGAAAAAATACATGCTCTGTATGACGAGGGCGTAAGAGAAGCAAACGTCAGACTTGAAGAAGTTAAAAAGTTTATCAGTGAATAAGTGAGCAGGATATGCAGCAGTCAGGCAAAACAATCAATGTAGGCGTGGACATCGGTTCCACCACCGCAAAAATCGTAATTCGCGACGGCGAGGAAGTTTTATACAAAAAGTATGAGAGACATTACTCTCAGGTAAGACAGAAAACCTTAGAACTCCTAAAAGAAGCCGAACCGTATTTAAGCGACAAAAAAATAAAGATAGCAATTTCCGGTTCCGCGGGACTCGGTGTGGCAGAAATCGCAAGACTCCAGTTCGTGCAGGAAGTTTATGCGACATTTGCTTTAGTTGAGGAGAAAGAACCCGACACCGAAGTAGTAATTGAGCTTGGCGGAGAAGATGCGAAGATCATCTTCTTAAAGGGCGGAGTTGACGAGAGAATGAACGGAACCTGTGCCGGCGGTACGGGCGCTTTTATCGACCAGATGGCCTCTCTTTTAAACGTAACTCCCGACGAACTCGACGAAATGAGCCTAAAGTGTGAAAAGGTTTATCCCATCGCATCAAGATGCGGCGTATTCGCAAAGACAGACATTCAGCCCCTTATCAACCAGGGCGTTTCAAAGAACGATATTGCAGCAAGTATTTACATGGCAGTTGTCAATCAGACGATTGCAGGTCTTGCACAGGGCAGAAAAATAAAAGGCAAGGTAATGTTCCTCGGCGGCCCTCTTTTCTACAACAAGGGCTTAAGAAAAGCATTCAGGGAAACATTAAAGCTTGACGATAACAATGCACTTTTCCCCGATTATTCGCTTTATGCGGTTGCTCTCGGCGCTTCGATTTTTGCTGAGAAAGCCGAAAAGACCTACGAGTACGGCAAACTCATCGAAATGATGGAAGAAGCCGTAGCACAGAGAAGAGAAGTTGCGCATATGAGCGCACTCTTTGAAAACGATGATGAATTAAAAGAGTTTAAAGACCGTCACGGAAAAGAAACTGTTGAATTCAAGGATATCGAAGCCTACTCGGGCGATGCATATCTTGGTATCGACTGCGGTTCCACGACTACAAAACTCGTTCTTATAAACGATAAAAAGGAAATCCTCTGGCATTACTACAATTCCAACAAGGGAAATCCCGTAGACGTCGTAAAAGAAAAATTAAAAGAAGTCCGCACACTCTGCGGCGACAGAATCAAAATCCGCGCATCGGCTGTTACCGGATATGGTGAACAGCTTATATTAAACGCATTCCACGTAGACAGAGGACTTGTTGAAACCATGGCTCATTTCATGGCTTCAAAGCAGTTCCTTCCGAATGTGGATTTCATCCTTGATATCGGCGGTCAGGATATCAAGTGTATAAAGATTAAAAACGAAGCGGTCGACAGCATCATGCTTAACGAAGCATGTTCTTCAGGCTGCGGTTCGTTTATCGAGACCTTTGCCAAATCAATGGGCTATGATTCCAAGGAATTCGCAACCCTCGGACTTAAAGGAAATGCACCCGTGGATTTAGGCTCCAGATGTACGGTATTTATGAACTCGTCCATCAAGCAGGCTCAGAAAGACGGCGTTTCCGTTGAAAACATTTCAGCCGGAATCTCCGTATCGGTTATTAAAAACGCAATTTACAAGGTTATCAGAGCAAACTCTCCGACAGAACTCGGTGAGCATATAGTCGTTCAGGGCGGTACGTTCTTAAACGACGCTGTTCTTCGTGCGTTCGAAAAAGAAATCGGCCACAATGTAGTGCGCCCCGCAATCGCAGGTATCATGGGCGCATACGGCGCAGCTATTTATTCAATGGGACTCGGCCTTGAAGAATCGACGCTCATGTCTCTTGAGAGCCTTGAAACCTTTACACATACATCCAAAGCAGCAGTGTGCCAGGGCTGTGGCAATCACTGCGCTCTTACAATAAACATCTTCTCGGACGGCGGCAAATACGTCTCCGGTAACAGATGCGAAAAGATGACCTCCAAAGGCAAGATTGACGAAAAGCTCAATCTCTTCGAATTTAAGAGACAGTATTTTATGAGCCTTACCGCGCCTTTCGAGGAAAACAAAAAAGTCATCGGTATGCCGCTTCAGCTCGGTATGTACGACCTTGCACCGCTCTGGGTCGGAATATTCGAAAACCTCGGATTCAACGTTAAACTCTCCGGACTTTCCTCGAGAGAGACCTATCTTTTAGGACAAGACAGCATTCCTTCCGATACCGTCTGCTATCCCGCCAAGGTTATGCACGGCCATATCGAAATGCTCGTAAAAGAAAAGGTGGATGCAATCTTCGCACCCTGCCTTACCTACAATATTGACGAAAAAGTCGGCGACAACCATTACAACTGTCCCGTAGTTGCATATTATCCCGAACTTTTAAGAGTCAACATGGATATCTTAAACGATGTTGAATATTTAGCACCATTCTTAAGCGTATCAGATGAGGAAGAACTTGCAAGAGAACTTTCTATAAGTCTTCCCGAAGACCTCATAAAAGCAGATAAAACCCGTATGCTTGAAGCAGTAAAAGCAGGTTTTGCAAAATACAATAAATACAAAGAAGATCTCTATGCCGAGACCGAAAGAATCATCACAAGAGCCAGAGAATTAAACAAGAAAATCATGGTTCTTGCGGGCAGACCTTATCACATCGATCCCGAAATCGGCCACGGAATAGATTTGCTTGCATGCAGTTTAGGATTTGCGGTAATTACCGAAGAATCCATCGCACCCAGAGTAGGAAAGGTACCCACCAACGTACTCAACCAGTGGACCTTTCATCAGAGACTTTACAGAGCAGCCAACTATGCGGTTACTCAGAAAGACATGGAACTCGTTCAGCTTGTATCCTTCGGATGCGGAATTGATGCAATCACGACGGACGAAGTCAGATCCATCGTGGAAAACGCAGGCAGAATTTACACACAGATTAAAATAGACGAAATCAACAATCTCTCGGCAGTCAATATAAGACTTCGTTCTTTGCTTGGCGCACTTGAGATGAGAGAGGGCAGGGAATAAATGAACGACGCAGAAAGAGTGGAATTTACCGCGGAAATGAAAAAGGATTATAAAATCCTTATACCGACGATGCTTCCGCGTCACTTAAAAATGCTGGCTTCCCTTATGAGAGTTTACGGCTATGATGCCGAACTTTTGGAAAACAGCGGCAGAGAAGTAATTGAAACCGGACTTAAGTACGTGCATAACGATACATGTTATCCCGCGACACTGGTCGTAGGACAGTTTATCAACGCATTACAGAGCGGAAAATATGATGTTCACAAAACCGCACTTTTTTTCACACAGACAGGCGGTGGCTGCAGAGCATCAAACTACATTTCCCTTATAAGAAAAGCGCTTAAAAAAGCCGGTTACGGATATATGCCTGTTATCTCCTTAAACTTCGTGGGTATGGAGAAGAACTCGGGCTTTAAACTGACACCTTTAATGGTTCGAAGAATGCTTTACTCCGTACTCTACGGCGATGTCATCATGACACTCTGCAACCAGGCCAAAGCCATGGAAGTACACCGCGGAGACGCTGAGGCAAAAGCCGATTACTGGACCAAAAAGTTAGTCGATCAGCTCGGCAAACCCGGACCGCTTCCTTACAGCACCATCAAAAAGAATTACAGGGAAATGGTTAAAGACTTTGCATCGATTTCGATGACAAAGGATTCAAGAATAAAGGTCGGAATCGTCGGCGAGATATATGTAAAATTCTCACCGCTTGCCAACAGAAACCTCGAAAATTACCTTATTTCCGAGGGCGCGGCTCCCGTTATGGCAGGACTTTTGGACTTCCTTCTCTTTTATGTTTACGGCCGTATCATTGAGCATGATATGTACAGAACTCATAAAAAGAGCATTGTGCTTTTAAAACTCGCATACAAGCTCTTCCTTAAAAAGCAGAAGGACATCATCAACATCATAAAAGAAGAGAGCGATTTCGAAGCACCCACGCCTTTTGAGCACACTGTGGAACTCGTAAAACCTTACATAAGCCTCGGCGTAAAAATGGGTGAAGGATGGCTCCTTGTGGCAGAAATGATAGAGCATATAGACAAAGGCACCAACAATATCATCTGTACACAGCCTTTCGGATGTCTGCCGAACCACATTGTAGGTAAGGGCGTTATGAAAATCGTCAAGGAAAAGAACCCCGGCGTAAATATCATCGCAATCGATTACGATGCATCTGCGAGTGAAATTAACCAGCAGAACAGAATCAAACTCCTTCTTGCGAATGCAACCAAGGATCTGTAAATCAATAATTTTCTGAATCATAAAAAGGACTGATCGGCGTCAGTCCTTTTTTTATGCCATTTTTCATTTTTGTTACAAACAAACTAGTTAATGATATCTTTCACTACTTCTATTAAGTGCTCAGTTTGTTTCCTATTCAGTTTATTAATGTATGTAATAAACAGATCTTTCTTTTCGGGATTTTGAATTTCCGTATCAAAGAAATCTCTGGGAGAAATATTCAGATATTCACATATGTAAAAAAAGACAGTCATTGACGGTAGGGCTTTTCCCGATTCAATGCTGTTGATATATCCGGGATTCTGCCCGATAGAAAGACTCATATCTCTGGCCGAAACGCCTTTTTGTATTCTCAGATTTGAAAGTCGTTTGGCAAATTCTTCGTTGGTCATAATGAAATACCTCTTACAACATTCTATCTGATATTAAATCAAGAAATGTTGTAAGAAATGTGATAAAAATGCTATAATATCATATTATATATAACACAAAGAGGTAAAAGTCGGATAAAAAGCTATACGACATTGCTAGAACCTTTGTGATTATACATAACGGGGATTTTATATTGGGAGGAAGAGAATATGGAGAAAATGGTAACAAAAAGAGCATTAAGCATTATTCTGTCGTTTCTGACAATCATTTCGGTAATATCATTTCCGACAATTAAGGCAAAAGCGACAGGCACGGTTGACGATTTCGTTGAGCGTTGCTACACGGTAACACTTGGCAGAGGGTCCGATCCCGATGGCGGTGCTACGATATATTATTTTTACGAGTATTTTGAATGAAATAGGTGCCTGGCATTTTGAACATATAGTATGGAGATTAAAAGAATGAAGAAATCTTTTATTTGTTTGCTAAGTATATTTATAGGAATATTATTTATTTTTGGATGTACATCAACCCAAGAAAATGTTATTGAACTGACCTCGGAAACGGAAGAAGTGGTGATAGAAACAGAACCGATAAATTCGAGCGAAGAAACAGAAGAAGAATTAATTATTGAAAAGGAAGAAATAAGTGAATACGCGCAAGTGCCCGCTGAATTAGTAGACGAGAACGGTGTATATCATCCTGCAGATGTAACTGCAGATATGCTTCGTGAAAGATTCGAAGAGATAAATCGATATTTTGAAGAACAAAGTTTCACAGATAGAAATGTTCAAGAAGTATATGGAATGATTATAAGAGCAAATTATTCATTTATACCAGAGGAGGATTTCAGAATAATAATGGAGGAATATGACCCGGATATATTTAGTAAATATCGAAACGGAACAATTGTATATAATCGCGAGGATTCTAAGGAAATAGATCAAAAATTATTGCAATTAGTATATTTCGATCCTTACCTAAATTATCAAGCCCAAAGATTATACGAGGAATATGAGATATTAGAAGAAGCTCATCCGTATAATGGTTATGGTACTCGTCATAACGATGATGAAATAGTAATATACTCAAACAGAGGTAATTCCTACATATCATGTATGCAATTTGGAAAAGAATATTATGAAGAATTGCTTCAATACAGAGAAGAACTGTATGATTATCTTAAAAATGATAAAACGTTGATAAGAAAAATGGAATATTGCGAAGAGATAAAATTACTTAAGTATGCGAATGTAAACAGGATTCATTATAGAGGGGATTATGAAAGTACAAATGGATATAATTTTATTAAATTAGAGAATAATCCATATATGAACATACCGGACGAAATTGAAGAACCCGCGTGGGAAACTTTTCCTTTTAATTGCGGGAAGGAGGGAGTAAAGGTTTATGACAAAACGGATTTTGATTATCCTATGGCCTTATATGAAATGCTAGAATGTTTCGTTAGTTGGGGACGTACGTATTATGAGGAATATTTAATTATTAAGTATGATTATGATTATGATAACTATTATAAAGACCCGTATAGCGATTTCTTGGGTGATATATTTACTGAGTATAAGCCGGAGGATTGTGATTGGGGGTCAAATATTGAAGGGTAACTGATATTTTTAGTTTGATAACAGATGTATGTAAAAAAGTGAGAAATTCACTACAGTTCGAAAATTTTCTACACAAATCATTAGGAGCCAGGCACCATGGGCACCATTGACTTTTGTATATTAGGGGGGAATGATTTGAAAAGAATATTTGGTTTTATCGGAATTATAGCAGCTTCACTATTTGTTTTCAGTTGCACAAAACCGGAACAGACAGTTGAGATACCTAAAGTAATAGAGGAATCGGTTGTATCAGAGCCTGCGCCAGAGCCCGTAGTGGAAGAGTCGGAAGTTGTTGAAACTCCTGAGATCATAGAAGAACTCAAGGAAGAAGAATCGGCAGAAGAATATGATTATTCTGCAGAACATATTATGAATTTAGTTGAAGATACTGCATTCTATGCACCAAGTTTTAAAGAAGAACAAGTAGCTGCAATTGTTATTGGTATTAACTTAGATCATATATCTGAAGAAGATATGACTAAATTATCAGAAAAATATGGTTCTTTAGAAGATTTAAATCAATCATATTTAGATGGTTTGTATTATATGAATAATTTAGCTGCTAATTATCGAGAAATGCAATTCGGTAGAAAATATTCTGAAGAATTATGCGATGTTTATGAAGATGAAAAGATTGATTTCAAACATATGGTTATTTCAGAAGATTACAAGGATATTGCTCAAATATCAGAAAATTCATATTATATTTATTTACGACCATTTCAAGTAACTGATGCAGATTACGAAAAAATGGATAATTTAGAGAAAAATTGCGCTGAGGAGAAGGCTTTTACTGATTTAATGAATGCAGATGGGCTAATAGATAATTATGGTATTGTAAATCCATATACAAACGTATTAGAATTAAATATGACAAAATAATATAAAATGAGAATCATTAGGTGCCAGGCACCTCGAAAATCTTAAATCTTTTGACACGCAAAAAAGCCAGTAATTGCAATGCTTTACATGGCTTTTTGGGTGTCTTTTTTTATTGCTTTTCGTGATATTTCACAAACTTTGTTTTTTTATTCTTTTAGGGTTGAATTAAGCTATTTCGGATGTTACGATACAATCAAATTCAGGATTTTCTATCGTTGGGTTCCCGACGCCGATAATATAGCCCGTTTTATCGGATTTTTCCTGCTAAACAAATTGAAATTATATTAGCAGGAGAGATGCCAAATCTCCTGCAGAAGGAGGTTTAATGGCAAAAAACAAAAAGAATAGGGGTAACAGAGAATTCAAGAGCGATGTTTTTTCTATGCTTATGGAAGATAAGAGTTATGCACTTGAAGTATTTAATGTACTTAATAAATCCAATTATGATAATCCGGAAGAAATAGTTATTATAAAATCGGATCACGGAATTTCCCTTTCAATCAGGAATGATGCATCTTTTATGATTGACGGGAATGTAAGCTATTATGAACATCAGTCGACGTACAGTATAAATATGCCATTAAGGTGTCTTATCTACTATGCCAACGATATAGAAAAGTATGTTGATTTTAATGAAAAAGACCTTTACGGAACAAAGGAGATTGCACTTCCGGCACCGCATTTCGTGGTATTTTATAACGGAATCGGGAAACGACCTGAAATTGAGACAATGAAACTGTCGACATCGTTTTGTCACGAAACGGAAAATCCCGAGTTGGAAGTAATATGTACGGCGTATAATATTAACCCTGATTACAATAAGGAATTGAAGGAAAAATCAAGGGTTTTGTACGGGTATACGATATTTGTGGAGAAGGTCAGAAGGTACGCGACAACGAGAGAAAAACTGGAAGAAGCCATAAAAAGAGCAATAGATGAATGTATCGAAGAAAACATCTTAAAAGAGTTTTTCTTAAAACGAAGGAAAGAGGTGGAGAAGATGACAACAATAGACTGCAGATTTGAAACCAGGGAAAAGTTGATAAAAAGAGATGCATATGAGGATGGCTTTGATAATGGAGTTAAATCGGAGCTTATAAATACTGAGAGAGAAAAGACTCGTGCTGATGCGGCTGAACAGGAAGTAGAAAAATTAAAGAAAATCATTAAGGAAAACAATATTAAAATTGATTAATAAAATAGGTGCATGGCACTATGAAAAGAGTCGACAAAATGAAGTGAACCCCAAATGTTGGACGTTTAAATTAATTGTTATGCAATTTCTATGGACTTAGTTCTGTATTGTACAGGACTAAGTCCTTTTAGTTATGGGTCGTGACCCTGTTGAGCTCGCGAAGCGTGCGAAATATAAACCACCCGCTATGCGGGTGCGCGGTGTGTGTTATACAAAAAAATCACCTTTCCGCTATAATGAGGTTGTTCAAGCCAAACAAATAGCGAAGGGA
>JAFYHV010000158.1 GCA_017538995.1 Lachnospiraceae bacterium
CGGCATCATTCCGACCACAATCAAGAAAGCGGTCAGAGACGTGATTTCAATCTCGAAGAAAGTGGCCGAGGCTGAAAACACATGGAAGATGGAGCCTGAGAGCATGACCCGCGAGGAAATCAGCAAGCTCATTGTATCCGTCGAAAAACAGATGAAGAAAGCGGCAACTGATCTCGACTTCGAGAATGCGGCTATTTACCGTGACCAGCTTGCCGAACTTAAGAGAATCAGAAATGAAATAGAGGAATAATATGGCACAGAAAATGCTTCCGAAATCCGATGTTATCAGGATAGTAGGCGCAAAAGAACATAACTTAAAAGGATTAAATGTAGAAATCCCGAGAAACAAATTTGTAGTTATCACGGGACTTTCGGGCTCCGGCAAATCATCGCTTGCATTTGATACGATTTACGCCGAGGGCCAGAGAAGATATATGGAATCGCTCTCGTCTTATGCGAGACAGTTCCTCGGACAGATGGAAAAGCCCAATGTCGAATTTATCGAGGGTCTTTCACCTGCCATCAGTATCGATCAGAAGTCCACGAACAGAAACCCGAGATCTACGGTCGGAACCGTAACGGAAATTTACGATTACTTAAGACTTCTTTATGCGAGAATCGGTATTCCGCACTGCCCCGAATGCGGTAAGGAGATTTCCAGACAGACTGTCGACGAAATGGTCGACCGAATCTTATCACTTCCCGAAGGCACCAAGATTCAGGTCCTTTCTCCGGTTATCAGAGGCAGAAAAGGTGAGCACGAAAAGCTTCTTGCAAGAGCCGCAAAGAGCGGTTATCTTCGTGCAAGAATCGACGGCAATCTGTACGAGCTCGACGAAGAAATCAAACTTGATAAAAACATAAAGCATAACATCGATATTGTTATTGACCGACTCGTCGTAAAAGAAGATATACAGAGCAGACTGACGGAATCCGTGGAGAACGCACTTTCACTTTCCGAAGGTCTTCTTACCGTGGCTGATTCCGACGGCAAAGAATATAATTTCAGCCAGTCGTTTTCATGTCCGGACTGCGGTGTCAGCATTGACGAAATCGAACCCAGAAGTTTCTCTTTCAACAATCCTTTCGGCGCATGTCCCGCGTGCGACGGTCTCGGTTTTAAGAGAGAGTTTGATATAAATCTTATGATTCCCGACAGATCTCTTTCTCTGTCACAGGGCGCCATCCAGGTTATCGGCTGGAAGAACAGTAAGAACGACGGCTCTTTTTCAAACGGAGTTTTAACAGCGCTTTCAAAGCATTTTAAGTTCTCGCTTGATACTCCTTTTGAAGATTTGCCCGCAAAGATTCAGGACATTATCATAAACGGAACAAATGAATTTGTTGACGTTTATTACGAGAGCTCGAGAGGAAGAGGAGTATATCCGATTCAGTTCGAAGGTCTCTTTAAAAACGTTGTTGACAGATATCGTCAGACACCCTTTGATTCTGCGAGAATGGAATACGAAAAATATATGTCCGACACGCTTTGTGCAGAGTGTAAAGGCATGAGACTTAAAAAGACTTCCCTCGCGGTTACGGTTAATGATAAAAACATTTATGAAGTAACAATGATGCCTCTCGGCGAACTTCACAAGTTCTTCACCGATATGGAACTTACAGGCAACGCGGCTCTTATCGGAAATCAGATCCTAAAAGAAATCCGTTCAAGAGTAGGTTTCCTTATGGATGTAGGCTTGGGCTACCTTGCATTGTCACGTCCTACAGCAACTCTTTCGGGTGGTGAGGCACAGAGAATCCGTCTTGCTACACAGATTGGTTCAGGACTTGTAGGCGTAACATATATTCTCGATGAGCCGAGTATCGGTCTTCATCAGAGAGACAACGACAAGCTCCTTGCATCACTTAAGAAGTTAAGAGATTTGGGCAACAACCTTATAGTCGTAGAGCATGACGAAGACACAATGCTTCAGGCGGATTATATCGTGGATATCGGACCTCAGGCCGGCGAAAAGGGCGGTCAGGTTGTCGCATGCGGTACCGCTGAAGACATTATGAACTGTCCCGACTCAATCACAGGTATGTACTTAAAGGGCGACCTTTTTGTACCGGTTCCCGCAGAGAGAAGAAAACCCAAAGATTTCATCACAATCGAGGGTGCACAGGAAAATAACTTAAAGAACATCGACGTTGACATTCCGCTCGGTGTATTCACCTGCGTAACAGGTGTTTCGGGCTCGGGCAAGAGTTCGCTTATCAATGAGATTTTATACAAGAGACTTGCGAGAGATTTAAACCGTGCACAGACCATACCGGGCAAGCATAAAAACATAAAAGGCATAAAGAAACTCGACAAGGTAATCGACATTGACCAGTCACCTATCGGACGTACTCCGAAGTCGAATCCTGCGACTTATACAGGAGTCTTCGATCTTATCAGAAATCTTTTTGCCGAAACCAAAGACGCAAAAGCTAAAGGCTACGCGAAGGGCAGATTCTCCTTTAACGTAAAAGGCGGACGCTGCGAAGCATGTTCGGGCGACGGTATCGTAAAGATTGAAATGCACTTCCTTCCCGATGTTTACGTTCCCTGCGAAGTCTGCGGCGGAAAGAAATACAACAGAGAAACACTCGAAGTTAAATATAAAGGCAAGAGCATTTCCGATGTACTCGAAATGACAGTAGCCGAAGCAGTTGAGTTCTTTGATGCAATACCTTCAATCAAAAAGAAAATGAAGACGCTCGATGACGTAGGACTTTCCTACATAAGACTCGGCCAGCCCTCAACACAGCTTTCGGGCGGCGAGGCACAGCGTATCAAACTTGCCACAGAACTCAGCCGCGCCTCAACCGGCAACACCATTTATATTCTGGATGAGCCTACAACAGGTCTTCATTTCGCGGATGTACATAAGTTAGTAGACATCCTCCAGAGATTAACCGATGCAGGAAACACTGTAATTGTTATTGAACACAATTTGGACGTAATAAAGACTGCTGACTATATAATCGATTTAGGTCCTGAAGGTGGTGACGGCGGCGGAACTGTCATAGCTACCGGTACACCCGAACAGGTGGCTAAGAACAAGAACTCATTTACCGGTCAGTATATCGCTAAGATGCTCAAAAAGAATAAGAACTAAAAATCATTACACAGCCGAGGGGCGACCGGATGATGCACAAGTGGGTAATAGAGCCCCGTCGGTACTTAGCGAGACGAGCGTTTTCGGGCGAAGTCGAGCTTAGTTCCGTTACGTGGGCGAACTTAGGCGCGAGCCGTGCCCACGGTGTATTATTCGGTTGTCCCTCGGCGTGGGTTATATTTAAAGTTTGATTTTTTTGCGCATTGGAGTATAATCATCATAGATTATTATGCGTTACTGCGTTAAGGAGAGGATATAGAAATGCAGAATTCTGATTTAGGAATCGATTTAGGTACAGCGTCAGTACTTGTTTATGTAAAGAACAAGGGCGTTGTTTTAAAAGAGCCCTCAGTAGTGGCTTTCGATAAAGATACAAATAAAATTAGAGCAATCGGTGAAGAAGCCAGACTTATGATTGGTAGAACACCCGGAACTATTCAGGCAATCAGACCTTTGAGACACGGAGTTATTTCTGACTATACGGTTACCGAGAAGATGATGAAATATTTCATCCAGAAGGCTGTCGGAAGAAGAATGTTCAGAAAGCCCAGAGTAGCAGTCTGCGTTCCTTCAGGCGTTACCGAAGTTGAGAGAAAGGCTGTACTTGATGCTACATATCAGGCAGGTGCGAGAGACGTTTCAATTATTGAGGAGCCTATCGCAGCAGCTATCGGTGCAGGTATTGATATTTCAAAGCCCTGCGGAAATATGATTGTAGATATTGGTGGTGGTACAACCGATATCGCAGTTATTTCACTCGGCGGTACTGTTGTCAGCGAATCAATTAAGATTGCGGGCGATGATTTCGACGAAGCTATCGCAAGATACATTAAGAGAAAACACAACTTATCCATCGGTGAAAGAACAGCCGAGGATATTAAGATAAAGATCGGTTCCGCTTACAGAAGACTCGAAGAGGATTCAATGGAAGTTAAGGGACTCAATGTTTTATCAGGTCTTCCCAATACCGTTACGGTAACATCTACGGAA
>JAFYHV010000159.1 GCA_017538995.1 Lachnospiraceae bacterium
CAGATATGTAAAAGGCGTGGATATTACCGACGCCAAAGCAAGATGCGATTGTAAAGACGGAGTATACACATGGAAATCATCCAGTGGCGGCACATATACGAAGCAGGACATCGACATTGATACAAGCAAAGTAATTCCCGCTGAGAATCTTTACGACAAGGTGTTTAAACTTGCCACGGATCATAAAAAAGAAATGATTCTATTCGACGAGGAGAATTTTCAGATTCGCGGTGAATATACTCTCCGATACAATGAACAGTACGGACTGCATTACTTTTTTGGAATATATGATTACAGCAGTGTGCAGGTTGATGCAATCACAGGCAATATACTTGAGTATTATTTCTTTAATGGATTATATATTGACTGAGCAGATGCTTAAGCCCACTTCGGTGGGCTTTTTTTAGTGCAAAATTACCTCTTTACAAAGTCGAACAAATGTTCTATTATACATATACACAAAAAAGAGGTGGGGCTATGTTACCGGTAAAGGCGGATGTAATATGCCTGCATACGAAAGATGGAAATATAGTGCCTTTGAGGATCAGAGTGGCTGACGAGGATGGACTGTTGCAGGCATATTCGATAAAAGAATATAAAGACGTGTCACACCAGGGTGCGAGGACAATGCCCGACGGGCTTATTGTCACAAACAACACCCTTAATTTTGAGTGCAAAATTGTCGTGTTCGGCCAGGAAAAAAGAGTGCGTCTTTACAGCAACCCTCCGTATCTTGAATGGAAGATGACACATCAGTAAAAAAATCATAATAATTGATTATTGTACATAAATGTAATATTATAAAGGTGGGATATCCCACGGAGGCAAAATATGAGTGCGATAGTTAAAGAGTATGATGCAAAAATAGATTCTAAAAAAAGAGTAACATTAAGAAATGCTTCATATGAGTATTATCATGTTCAGGAGATGGATAATGGTGTAATAATTTTGGAGCCTCGAGAACTTGTTGTTCCTTTTCAGATATCATCAAATACACTTTCCATGATGGATAAATCTGTGAAGAATTTGAAGAAGGGAAAAGTATCTTCGAATATAAATCTTTCTGAATTTAAGAAATAATGCATAACAATTAAAAGAAAGAATCATAAAAAGACTCTTCGGAGTCTTTTTTTGTTGCCTGAGCGTGAGGGCGTTTTATGGGACATCGAACAGATTCTTTTATGATAGGATTTATGCAGGAGGAGAAAATATGGATACGTTATTATGTACGTTAGTTGTATTATTAGTTTTCTTCACAGTAGTCAGTGTTCTGCTGGGTAATGTGATTGGCTCGGCACGTGCTAAATGCAATCATAATCCCAACCATCCCGGCCTTACGGAAAACACACCTTTTGGCAAAAGAGATATAATTTGCCCAGAATGTAAAAACCCGTACTGCACATATTATTACGAATATAGCGTGACCCCTGCGAGGTTTCATACGAAGACGAAAGTGCATTTACTTAATCCATTTAAACCTTTGGTAGAAGATGTGACAACGATGTATCCCGGACAAATACAAACAAAAACAAAATACCAATGTCTAAACTGTGGATATATTTTCAAATAAAACTATGACATAAGGGGAAAGGCATGAAGAAATTTTTTTACTGGATAAAGAAGAACATAAAACGGGACAAGGGATGTAAGGGCTTTTGTCTGAATTGCAAGTATTACGAAACATGTAAGGAAGACAATCCTTTTCAAAAACTTTAAGTCCCTTATATCGCCCTTTAAATAAAAACATGGTATAATGAATTATCTATTTGTATCTGTTGTCTTCAGTGTTCGAAATGGAGGTATTCATTATGCCCAGCGGAAAGAATCAAAAGCTCAAACTCTGTTATTTATCCCAGATTATGCTGTCCAAAACCGATGAAGATCATCATCTGACAATGCCTGAAATTCAGGGTTATCTGGAAGATTGTGGTGTTACGGCCGACAGAAAGGCGCTCTACAAGGATATGGAAGCGCTTAAGCATCTCGGAATCGATGTCAACGGTCAGAAAACCAGGGGCGGCGGATATGATTATTATGTGGCCAGCAAAACGTTTGATGTGGCTGAACTTAAGCTGCTTGTAGACGCCATTCAGTCGTCGAAATTTATCACCGAGAAAAAGTCCAAAGACTTAATCGAAAAAGTTGGCACGCTGGCAAGCGAATATGAAGCGGAACAGCTTAAAAGACAGGTGACCGTTCACGGGCGAGTTAAGACCATGAACGAGAGCATTTACTATATCGTTGACGATATTCACAGAGCGATTCTTGAGAACAAGAAAATCTCTTTCGAATACATGAAGTGGAACGTCTCCAAAAAGATGGAGAAGCGCAAGGAAGGCCTCTACGTTGTGAGCCCCTGGGCGCTTACATGGGACGACGAAAATTATTATCTGATTGCTTTTGACGAGGAAGCGGGCAAGATCAAACACTACCGTGTAGACAAGATGAAATCCATCAAAATTGTCGAAGAAAAGCGTGAAGGCCGTGCGGATTTCAGAGAATTCAATCTCGCCGAATATGCGAAGATGAGTTTCGGTATGTACGGCGGTGAAAAGACGCATGTAATCATTGCTTTCAAAGAAGAAATGGTCGGCGTGCTTTTAGACCGCTTCGGCACGGGCATCCCCGTAAAAGCAGCAAAGAAAGCCGGCTGGTACGAAACTGACGTTGAAGTTGCTGTATCGGATCAGTTTTTAGGATGGATATTTGCGCTTGGCGACGGCGTAAAAATCACAGGCCCCAGCAAGGTTGTGAAGCAGATGAAGGAGAAGATAAAGAATATTGGGGAGTTGTACTAATTTAAGAAAAAAGGGAGGGGATACGATGAACAGACATGATGCCAGATATTTTTTTGAACACAGAGTCTTACCCAAATGGTTTTATGAAGACAAGGTACAATTTGTAGGAATGTTGTTGCAAGATAAGAAAATTTTATTCCGAATAATTGATGATATTTTTAAACAAGGAAATGTTGAAAATCCATATAATGAGGGCAGTTTTGATATCTTATTCTCTAAAGTAACAGATGATGTAAAACTGTTGAAAATAATTTTTCCGGAACCTGAAGAAGAACCATTGTGTTACTGCAGTTATATGTTCTTTAATGATGACTTTGAAAAGATTAATTACTTCTGCATTGAAAAGGGAAATGAATTAAGTGATTATAATCCTTTTGTTTGTTCTTGGTCGAATGATGGCATACATAATAATTATGGTAATTGTACATTTGATGAACATAACGATTTCATAAGATGTGCAGAAATTTTTTTAAGACTGAATGGATATATAGAATAGTACACATAATAAACATGGATTAACATATTTTTAAAGAGGTGATTATCACGAAAAAAGCAGATAATAATCCAAAGAAAAAACTAAATAAAGAAGAACTGCTTGCAAGATACGAAGAACTTTTGCTTCAAAAGGAACAGTACATTAAGGATGGGAATTCATACAGGATTTCATATGTAAAAGAATTTGGCGAACTGACTGCGGAAGTTTTTAAAGCGAAGATGGAATGCATAAGATTGAAAAAGACTATCGCCTTCTGCCAAAGAGAGATTAACGCGGGGAAAAAGATTGATGTTGAAGCGATGAACAAATCAATCGAACTGGATATGCTCGCTTATAAGGCAGAACTGCAGTCAATACTTAAGGAGAATAAAGAGGCTTCCGAGTGTGAAACAGTAACCAGATATGATTTTATGGTGGCAAAACAGATTTACAGACGTCTGGCTAAGAAACTTCACCCGGATATTAACAAAATGACTGAAAAAGAGCCGAAACTGAAGAATCTTTGGAACGAGGTAATGAATGCATATTATAAAAATGATGCGGACAGACTCGAAGAATTGGAAGTGCTTGTAAATGCGGCATTAAAGGAACTTGGTGAAGAGGTGCCGGATGTTGATATAGAAGATCTGGAAGACAGAATTGAAGCACTTGAAATAAAGATTGGAATGATTGTGTCTGATAAGCCGTATACATACGGGGAACTTCTTTTAGACGATGAAAAAGTCAAGCAGGAAAAAGAAAAGATGAATAAAGAGCTCAAAGAGTATCAGGATTATGCGCTTGAACTCGAAGAAATCTTATCACAGCTTTTACTGGAAGGAGGTGCAACACTCACATGGCGAATGAATTGACAGTAAGCGGTGAGAACGCCGTAGCGTTAAGCGAACAGTTTGATTTAGGCACGCTTATTAAGCCTTTAAAGCAGGAGATTCACCTCTTTGATACTTTTATCGCGGGTACCACACATCTTGAAGATGAGACGCCCCTAAAAGAGATAAAAGTGGGCGATGAGTTAAGCCTTAAAAGAGAACAGAACCGCTTTGATGATAATGCGATTTTAATACTTGATGCGCAGGGCAGGAAGCTTGGATATGTTCCGGAAAAGGATAACATTATCTTTGCGAGACTGATGGATGCGGGCAAGAGACTTATCGGAAAGATCAGTAAAATCACTCCGAAGGCAGGCCTTTTGCAGATAAGTATAGGCATTTATCTGGTTGATTTTTAAGAGGGATAAAATATGACAGTTGAAGAAGCACAAAAACTGGTAGAAGAATTTAGCGAAAATAAAAGAATAACCGAAGAGGATGAATTCACATTTATCGAAGCCATGAATTTCCTGATAGAGGAACTTCATGATCCTAGGGATATGATGTGGCTTGGCGGATATTATTACGAAAAGAGGCTTTTCGACCTGGCACTTAAATACTACGAGATGGCAGCCACATATGATTACGATGAAGCATACGAGTGCCTCGGATACATCTGGTACTACGGAAGAACCGGCGAAAAGAATTATGAAAAGGCATTTAAGTACTTCTCGAAGATGATGGATAAAGGCAATCTCGTGGCTACATACAAAGTGGCTGATATGTACAAAAACGGCTATTTCGTGGAGAAGAACCAGAAAAAGTACGAAGAGATGATCGAAGAACTTTATCCTAAGGTAAAGAAATGCAACAATGTCTTTGATCCGGTTCCTGAGGTTTATACGAGACTTGCAAGAATCCGAGCAGACCAGGGCAATAAAAGAGAGGCCGTAAATCTGTACTTTTATGCCAAGGATTTCCTTGCGCAGAGAATCAGATTTAATGCATTTTTCGGAAACCTTAATATCATGAAATGGCTCATAGACGATTTGTACGAACTCGTTGATTTTGATCCTTCGTTTTTTGACTTTTATGATTGTTACTATCTTTTGAAAACACCTCATAAAATCACCTTCACGTACAACGGAGAAAAGCAGGAGCTCATATCCGAGCAGGACGGCAATGAGTGTGCGGTCTGCTTTAACGGCAAGTGGTTTCACGGAAGAGATGAGTTTTACAAGGAAGCATGCATTGGCGATGACAAACTGACGTCGCTTTACAGGAAATTTAAGAACTTCAAAATCGTTTAGAAAGGAGGCTCGTATGGGTTTATTTGGCGGCTTGTTTGAAGATGAAAAAGCACAGGGTAATTATGATTACAAAAGACTCAGACGAGATCTTGAAAACGAGTATGCTGCGCAGAGTGCAACGTTCTCGGGAGGCTTTGGCTTTTGCCAGATGTTGGATGCATCGAGTGCAAGCGATGAAGAACTTCTGAAAATGGCGAAGAGAGAGGGAATAAATCTTAACAAATACAAAAAATGAGAATAGGAATATGGAAAATCGGAAAAGCAAAGAATATTACGATCCATTTAGAGAAATGAGTTATTACAAACTCGATTGCCCGACGGAAGAAGAACAATTCAGATTTGTTGAAGCAATGGAGTATTTGATTGAGACTGCAGTTTTTGAAGATGATGTAATAGCGTTTAGTTATAATCTTGCAATGTATTATCGGGATATAAAAGATTTCCGACTGGAGAGAAAATATCTCGAAAAGGGCGAAGAACTGGGAAGTTCAATATGCGGTGAGGAGCTTGGAATTATCTGGTATTACGGATTGGGAGTTGAACCTGATTATGAAAAAGCTTTTCATTATTTTGATGAAAATGGATCAAGGCTTGGAAAGATTATGCTTTCGGATATGTATAAGAACGGACAATATGTCCGAAAGAATACTGAGAAATGCCGCAAGACACTTGAAAAACTGATGCAAGATGTGGAGTGCGAGAAAGAAGATGAACACTTCTATATTTCCACTAAGTTCCCTGAAATTGCTGTTCGGCTAACCAACTTGAATATTGAAGAAGGATGTTATACGGATAATGATTTTGATAATCTACTGTATGCAAGAATGATTCTTTCTATTCGGCAAAGTGTAAGGCCTTTCTGGGGCAATATAATCCTGATGAAAAGAATACTTGAAACGATTGTTTTAATTACAGGGAAGAATTATGACATCATAGATTTGTATGATCTTTTAGTTTTTGATTTAAATAAAGCCATAGTCTTTTTTGAATATAATGGAATTCAAGGAAATTTGGACATTTTTGATGATGGAAAAGAAACAATATTTCAATATGAGGGTAAGTGGTTTCACGGACCTGAAGATTTTTTGGAAAAAGCAAGATTTGATGGTAAAAGAATAACTACAGTTTTGACCAAAATGAAAAATGTGGGAATAGATTTGCTTAGTTGACAAAGGAAAGAGAAGAATTATAATAAAAGTAACCATAAAGGTTATAATTATTATAAGGAGACTAGGAAATGTTATACGAATATATTAAGGAACAATATAAAGAAAGCGAACCTATTTTCTTTAGCGATATTCCTTCTTTTGATAAACCCAGACCCGAGATATCCAGAGAACTTCGTATTCTTGTGGAGCAGGGAAAACTCTGTAAATATGATACGGGTATATATTTCATTCCTAAGAAATCTGTTTTAAAAAATCCTGTCGGACCAAGTGCTGATACTGTGGCCAGATATAAATATATTG
This sequence comes from Lachnospiraceae bacterium, assembly GCA_017538995.1. Classification (GTDB taxonomy): domain Bacteria; phylum Bacillota; class Clostridia; order Lachnospirales; family Lachnospiraceae; genus UBA3766. Next base: position 6,883 of record JAFYHV010000159.1, read on the forward strand.
CCAGAAGAGGGAAAGTGGATGGTTATTATGCTGGAAATTCGTTGGCTAATAAATTTGGAATATCCACACAAGTTCCCAGGAAACCGGAAATTGTTAGCAATAATGTTGCGGCTAAATTTAAGGAAATATCGATAGGAAAAACCATATATATTTTACGTAGACCGGTGGTGGAAATAACAGAAGAAAACTATCGAATTCTTCAATTGCTAGAGATGATAAAAATAGTCAGCGATTATATGGATGGTACTTACGAAGAGGCTGGAGAAAAGATTAAAGAATATATTTTATCGAATGATATAAAAAAGTCGGATATAGATAAATATATCAAGCTTTTCCCTTTGATTGTTTATAAAAACTATTATGAAATGGGTGTGGAAAATGTATTTACATAAAGAGATATTTTTCAATGATATTCTTATGGATGTTTCAAACAGGAGCGGAATGCCGGAAGATATTGTTGAAAAAGATTACTATGTCACGTTGATTTTAAGAGAGTTATCAAAACTTAATTTTGATATTGTTTTTAAAGGCGGAACCTCTCTATCAAAAGCTCATCATGTGATAGACAGATTTTCGGAAGATATAGATATTACATTTACAAAGCATATCGGAAGCGCACAAAGAAAAAAACTGAAATATGATGTGATTGGAAAAATTAGTGAGGAACTTGATTTGCCGATTTTAAACTGGGATAAAATTGAAAGTGATAAAGATTATAATCACTATGATTTTAAGTATGAATCCGTTGCTGAAGTTGAAAATCCCCTTCCTCCAACAGTTATATTGGAAACAGCACTGATGTCGTATGCGTTTCCGACAGAGGAAAAGCAGATAACAAGCATAATTTATGATTATCTTTTTGAAACAGATATAGAATTACTAAAAAAATATGATATGGTTCCATTTACAATGAAGGTTCAGTCTTTAGACAGAACATTCATTGACAAAATGTTTGCGGTTTGTGATTACTATATGTTAAGGAAGTCAAGAAGAAATTCGAGACATCTATATGACATATTCAAGATACATCCATATATAACCGAGAATGAAGATTTCTATAGTTTAATACAAGAAGTAAGGGAACATAGAATGAAAATTGATGAAAAAGTAACTCCTTCAGCCAGAAATCAAGTTGATATTTCTAAGGTTGCCTGCGAATTATGTGATAAAGACTTTTTTAAAGATGACTATGAGAACAGGACTATGGGATTGATTTCAGACAATGTTTCCTATGAGGAAGTAATAGATTTTTACAGATCATTAATGACAAGGATATTTAAATGTACTTAAACAAATTTAAATTTGCCCCCATAGAAAAAGAAGAACAGTTCACGCACTGGAACATACAGCGAACCTGCTATGACACATGTTATCCGTTCGGAATACTGTCGAAGAACAGTCTGAGGCAGGTGGATTTTGAGCCGATAACTATCTTTTATGGTAGTAACGGATGCGGCAAAAGCACGGCACTAAATATCATTGCGGAGAAGATTGGAATTGAGCGCGGAACGCTTTACAACAGGTCGAATTTCTTCGAGGATTATCTGGATTTCTGCGATTTTGAGAGCACTACGATTCCGAGAGAAAGCAGGATAATTACGAGCGACGATGTCTTTGATTTTATGCTGAATTTGCGCAGTTTAAACGAAGGCGTCGATCTTAAAAGAGAAGAGTTGCTCGAAGAATATATGAACGACAAGTATTCGACGTTTCAGATGAAATCGATAGACGATTACGAGGAGCTGAAGCGCAGAAATCTGGCGAAGAGAAAGACGCAGTCGCAGTACATCAGAAGCAAATTAAAAGACAACGTGCGCGAGCATTCAAACGGCGAGAGCGCATTCATGTACTTCGTAAACATGATAAAAGAAAATGCGCTTTACATTCTCGATGAGCCGGAGAACAGTATGAGTACCGACAATCAGATGGAACTGATGAAACTGGTTCAGGACTCTGCGCGATTTTTTAACTGCCAGTTCATAATTGCGACGCATTCGCCTTTCCTGCTTGCGATGGATTATTGTAAGATATATGATTTTGATGAAAACCCGGTAGACGTGAAGAAGTGGACCGAGCTTAAGAATGTGCGCGTGTATTATGATTTTTTCAAGGCGCATGAGAGAGAATTTTGACTTTGGAAAATGTTTGAGGTTCCAATTTGGAACCTCAAAAAAGAGGAGATGGAACATGGAAATCAAAGCAATTCTTGGAGATATAACAAAACAGAGTGATGTTGATGCGATAGTTAATGCGGCGAATGAGTCACTGCTTGGCGGTGGCGGAGTTGACGG
>JAFYHV010000160.1 GCA_017538995.1 Lachnospiraceae bacterium
AAGATGGAAATCACCTGCATCGACGGTAACATGAAAGCAGGCAACCTCGAAATAAAGACAGAGAATCCTTCGATTCAGCTTCGCCAGATCCTATCCGAACACAGGAGTCCGAAATTCGATTATCTCCCTTCGTTCACCGGCGGACTGGTTGGATATTTCTCATACGATTACTTAAACTACAGTGAACCGAGCGTAAAAAGCAATGTAACGGATACCGAGGAATTCAAGGATGTCGACCTGATGCTTTTTGACAAAGTTATCGCCTTCGACAACATGAAGCAGAAAATCATCCTCATCGTAAACATGCCTCTTAAGGATATTGAGGTCGGATACAACAAGGCTGCGATGGAATTAAAGCAGCTCGCCGAACTTTTAAGACACGGTGAAAAGAAAGAAGAAGTAGCAGGAAAATTACTCGGCGAAGTAACACCTCTCTTTAATAAAGAAGAGTTCTGCGAAATGGTTGAAAAGGCAAAGCATTACATCCACGAGGGAGACATTTTCCAGATCGTACTTTCCAACCGCTTAAGTGCACCTTTCGAAGGCAGTCTCTTAAATACCTACAGAATGCTAAGAACCATCAACCCTTCGCCCTACATGTTTTACTTCTCCGGAACGGACGTTGAAGTCGCAGGCGCATCGCCCGAAACGCTCGTAAAACTTGAAAACGGCGTACTTCACACCTTCCCCTTAGCAGGCACAAGATGGAGAGGCAAAACCGAAGAAGAGGACTTAGCCCTTGAAGAAGAGCTCCTAAAAGATGAAAAAGAGCTTGCTGAACACAACATGTTGGTAGACCTCGGAAGAAACGATTTAGGAAAAGTCAGCAAGTTCGGAAGCGTATTCGTAGAAAAATTAAGAAGCGTTGTTCGTTTCTCACATGTAATGCATATCGGCTCAACGGTCTGCGGACGTATCAGAGACGACAAGGATGCACTCGATGCGATAGAAGCGGTGCTTCCCGCAGGAACACTTTCCGGAGCACCGAAGATCAGAGCCTGCAAGCTTATCGGCGAACTTGAAAACAACAAGAGGGGCATTTACGGCGGAGCAATCGGATATATAGATTTTACGGGCAATATGGATACCTGCATCGCCATAAGAATCGTTTACAAAAAGAACGGAAAAGTATTTGTTCGAAGCGGAGCGGGAATCGTTGCAGACTCAGTTCCCGAGAACGAATATACAGAGTGCTTAAACAAAGCAGGAGCATCTCTTAAGGCATTAAAAGATGCACAGGAGGCGGAGTTATGACATTACTGATAGATAATTACGACAGTTTTTCATACAATCTATATCAGCTGATAGGCGAGATTAATCCTGACATCAAAGTAATAAGAAATGATGAAATGACTGTCGAAGAAATAAGAAACTTAAATCCCGAGAGAATTATCGTATCTCCCGGTCCCGGAAGACCCGAGGATGCAGGCATAATCATTGAAGCAATTCAAAAGCTTGGAAAAGACATTCCGATTTTAGGTGTCTGCCTCGGCCATCAGGCCATCTGCGCAGCATTCGGAGCAACGGTCACCTACGCATCAAGATTAATGCACGGCAAACAGTCCGATGCAACACTCGATACCGAATGTCCTTTGTTTAAAGGATGCCCCGGGGTTGCACCGGTTGCAAGATATCACTCACTGGCAGCAGACGAAAAGACCATTCCCGAATGTCTTAAGGTTACGGCCAAGACGGCGGACGGTGAAATCATGGGAGTGATGCACACGGAATATCCGATATACGGAGTTCAGTTCCATCCCGAGTCAATACTGACACCCGACGGAAAACAGATGTTACAGAATTTTTTAAATCTTTCAAAATAAACGGAGGAAAATGAAAATGATTAAAGAGGCAATTGTAAAAATCGTAAACAAAGAAGACTTAACATATGATGAGGCTTATCAGGTAATGAATGAAATCATGAGCGGCGAGACATCTCCCACTCAGAACGCAGCATTCCTTGCATCCCTCTCCACCAAGAGCGCAAAAGCCGAAACCACAGATGAAATCGCAGGCTGTGCGGCAGCAATGAGATCACATGCCACCAAGGTTGAGACGGGCATGGAAACATTCGAAATCGTAGGAACCGGCGGAGACAATGCAAAGAGCTTTAACATTTCCACAACCAGTGCTTTGGTAGCTGCAGCAGGCGGAATGAAAGTCACAAAGCACGGAAACCGCGCAGCATCTTCAAACTGCGGAACCGCAGACTGCCTCGAAGCACTCGGCGTTAACATCCAGCAGAGTCCCGCAAGATGCGTTGAACTTTTAAACGAAGTCGGAATGTGCTTCCTTTTCGCACAGAAGTATCATTCTTCAATGAAATATGTAGGCCCTATCAGAAAAGAGCTCGGCGTCAGAACAGTGTTCAATATTTTAGGACCGCTTACCAACCCCGCAACACCTTCAATGCAGTTACTCGGCGTATATGACGAATACCTCGTAGAGCCGCTTGCACAGGTTTTAGTCAGCCTTGGCGTTAAGCGCGGAATGGTAGTTTACGGAATGGATAAGCTTGATGAAATTTCCTTAAGCGCACCCACCAAAATAAGCGAGATTAAGGACGGCTGGTACAAAACTTACACGATTAAACCCGAAGATTTCGGATTTGAGAGATGTACTAAAGAAGATTTAAAGGGCGGCGATCCCGCAGAGAACGCAAAGATCACACTTGCCATTTTAAATGGCGAAAAAGGTCATAAAAGAAACGCAGTTCTCTTAAACGCAGGCGCATCACTTTACATCGGCGGCAAAGCAGATTCATTTAAAGAAGGCGTTGAACTTGCTGCAGAACTCATTGATTCGGGCAAAGCCCTCGAAGTATTAAACAAATTCATCGAGGTCAGCAACCGTCCCGAAGCAGAATAAGGATTAAATATGGAAAAAACTCAGACAATTCTAGACAAATTAGCGGACTACGCAAAAGAGCGTACCGAGATAGCGAAGAGTCGTGTCAACACGACTGAGATAAAAAAGATGGCTTTCGATATGGAAAAAGGAACATTCGCCTTTGAAAAAGCTCTTAAAAAAGACGATTTGGCTTTTATCCTCGAATGCAAAAAAGCCTCTCCTTCCAAAGGTCTTATCGCTCCGGACTTTCCGTATCTTCAGATAGCCAGGGAATACGAAGCGGCTGGAGCTGACTGCATTTCGGTACTTACCGAGCCCAAATGGTTCCTCGGAAGTAACGATTACTTAAAAGAAATCGCAAGAGAAGTTTCGATACCGTGCCTTAGAAAAGATTTCACGGTTGATGAATACATGATATACGAAGCCAAGACACTCGGCGCTTCGGCGGTACTTTTAATCTGCTCCATCCTTTCAAAAGGTCAGATTGAAGAGTACCTCGGAATCTGCGATGAGCTCGGACTTTCCGCAATCGTTGAGACTCATGATGAAAAAGAAGTTGAAACCGCTGTTTCGGCCAATGCCAGAATCATCGGAGTCAACAACAGAAACTTAAAAGATTTCACGGTTGATTCGGATAACAGCAGGAGACTGCGCGAACTAATCCCTTCAGACAGAATCTTCGTATCGGAGAGCGGACTTAAAACCCCGGAAGACGTGGCAAACATAAGAAGAGCGGGCGCGGATGCCGTGTTAATCGGAGAGACGGTAATGAGAGCGGCCGACAAGGCAGCAGCTCTTAAGAATTTAAGGAGCGCGTTATGACAAAGATAAAACTTTGCGGACTTTCCCGTCCCGAAGATATAGAATGCGCCAACAGCTTAAAGCCTGATTTTATCGGGTTTGTCTTTTATGAGAAAAGCAAACGTTACGTCGACAGAGAAAAGGCAAAAGAACTTAAAAATCTGCTTGATAAAGATATTAAAGCCGTCGGAGTGTTCGTGGACGAAGATATCGATTTTGTTGCGTCTCTTTTACGAGATGAAATCATCGATATCGCCCAGCTTCACGGAAATGAAGATGAGAAATATATAAAAGATCTTAAGACGCTTTCGGGAAAGCCGGTTATAAAAGCAGTCAGAGTTAAATCAGACGAAGATATAAAAACCGCAAATGATTCGCCCGCAGATTTCGTTTTACTTGATTCGGGAATGGGCGGCGGAAAGGTTTTTGACTGGAATCTCTTAAAAGAAGTAAAAAGAGATTATTTTCTGGCTGGCGGCTTGACCTTGGAAAACGCGGAAGAAGCGGTGCAGACACTTAAGCCTTTTGCGGTTGATGTAAGCTCAGGCATAGAAACCGACGGATATAAAGATCCCGATAAGATGAAGCAGTTTGTGGCTGCAGTAAGAGAGAAAGGAAATACAATGAACAATACAGAAAACCCCGCAAGATTCGGTATACACGGCGGACAGTACATTCCGGAGACCCTGATGAATGCGGTTATCGAACTTGAAAAAGCATACAATCATTACAAGAACGATCCCGAATTTAACAGGGAACTGACCGAACTTTTAAATGAGTACGCTGGCAGACCTTCGAGACTCTACTATGCGGAAAAGATGACGAAGGACTTAGGCGGCGCAAAGATTTATCTTAAAAGAGAAGATTTAAATCACACGGGCGCTCATAAAATAAATAACGTTTTAGGCCAGGCTCTTCTAGCAAAGAAAATGGGCAAGACCAGACTTATTGCTGAGACAGGCGCAGGCCAGCACGGTGTTGCAACCGCTACGGCAGCAGCGCTTATGGGCATGGAATGTGTAGTTTTCATGGGCGAGGAAGATACAAAGAGACAGGCTCTTAATGTATACAGAATGCGTCTTTTAGGAGCGGAAGTAATTCCCGTAACCACAGGTACCGCAACACTTAAGGATGCGGTCAGCGAGGCCATGAGAGAGTGGACCAAGAGAATCGACGATACGCATTACTGCCTCGGTTCGGTAATGGGTCCTCACCCCTTCCCCACCATTGTTCGTGATTTCCAGGCTGTAATATCAAAGGAAATAAAAGAGCAGATGCTTGAAAAAGAAGGACGCCTTCCCGATGCGGTTCTGGCATGCGTAGGCGGTGGTTCAAACGCAATCGGGACCTTCTACAATTTTATAAACGACAAAGAAGTAAGACTTATCGGCTGCGAGGCAGCAGGCCGCGGCGTAGATACATACGAAACCGCAGCTACAATCGCAACAGGAAAGCTCGGAATTTTTCATGGTATGAAGTCATATTTCTGCCAGGACGAATACGGCCAGATTGCACCGGTTTACTCAATCTCCGCAGGACTTGACTATCCCGGCATCGGACCCGAGCACGCATATCTTCACGATATCGGAAGAGCCGAATACGTTCCCGTTACCGACGAAGAAGCGGTTCAGGCATTTGAATATCTTGCAAAGACCGAGGGCATTATTCCCGCAATCGAGTCCGCACATGCAATTTCCTACGCAATGAAGATTGCTCCGACAATGAGTAAGGATCAGATAATCGTCATCACCGTTTCCGGCAGAGGCGATAAGGACTGTGCGGCAATCGCCCGTTACAGAGGGGAGGACATCAATGAGTAACATTTACAAAGCATTTGAAAATAAAAAAGCATTTATTCCTTTTATCACATGCGGCGATCCCGACCTTGAAACCACGGGAAAAATCGTTCGTGAGGCTGTTAAAAACGGAGCTTCTTTAGTGGAACTCGGCATTCCTTTTTCGGATCCTACCGCAGAAGGTCCCGTTATCCAGGGTGCAAACCTTCGTGCCTTAAACGGCGGTGTCACAACCGATAAGATTTTTGACTTCGTAAAAGAATTAAGAAAAGACGTTACTGTTCCGATGGTCTTCATGACCTATGCAAACGTGGTATTTTCATACGGCTCGGAAAGATTCATCAAAACCTGTTCCGAAATCGGAATCGACGGTATCATCTTACCCGACCTTCCTTTTGAGGAAAAAGAAGAATTCTTACCCGAATGCCACAAGTACGGCGTGGATTTAATTTCTCTGATAGCACCCACATCAAAGGACAGGGTTGCGATGATTGCAAAGGAAGCGGAAGGCTTTATCTACTTAGTTTCAAGCCTCGGCGTTACAGGTACGAGAACCGAAATCAACACCGATCTTGATTCAATCGTAAAGATTATCAGAGAG
>JAFYHV010000028.1 GCA_017538995.1 Lachnospiraceae bacterium
ATTATATTGGCTGCAAGCAGAATTACAAACATATGCACCGTAATAAGCGCTGCATGAAATCTGTTTACGTATTTGTTTTTGTTTTTAAGAAATTTCTGAAGACTCTTCTCGTCAGATGAAGTCAGTCTTTCCTTAATGGAGCACAGATTAGCTTCATTGAAATCTTCAACAACATAAAGACTGACGGAAAGAAGCGTTTCAACGATAAACAGGAATACAAGAATTATATAAAAAGGCCATGCATCCTCAAAATAATAAAATTCAAACCCGAGATAATTACTTACTAGCATTCATAACCTCTAAAATTACACAATTATTGTATATTCTGTCATTAATCTTAAGTGCGGAAAATGCATTAGGCATATAATCAAGAATATTTCTGGCGGTAACACAGAATGCAGTAAGATCCTTTCCTGCAAATTCACCTGCTCTACCGTGAAGATAAACCGCTGTATTAACACCTCTGAACGGATATTCTTCGTTTATAACCAAAGATGCAATCATACCGGCCAAAATATCGCCCGAACCTGCGGTAGATAAGGAGGAATTGCCCGATTTATTGACATAAAGATCCGTACCGTCGCTGACTCTGGTAGATGCATCCTTAAATACAGTAATGATTCCGTACTCTCTCGCAATCTTTAATGCAAGATCGTCGAGATTCTGTTTGACCTCTTCGGTTTTAAGAGAAGAAAGTCTCGCAAGTTCAAGAATATGCGGAGTAATAATGACTGTTCTGTTTCTATCCTTGTTGTACAAAGGATGATTTGTATCAGCCTTGAAATCTTCGCTTAACACATTGGCAAATTTGTATTTTACGGAAATCGAATTGAGCGCATCGGCATCAATTATGATATTTCCGTCATAGTTCTTTAAAACATATTCGGTTATTTTAAGAGTATCTTCTCTTATGCCAAGACCTGGACCGATAACAACCGAATCAGCCTTCTTCAAAAGACGGTCAAGTTTGTCTTTAAAGAAAGTGTCCTTTTCATCAAAAACAGGATGCTTGATGTTATCAAACCAGTCAAATATGGCTTCAGGCATAAGCACCTTTAATGATTCAATATTGTTTTTGTCGGTAAAAATATTTACCATTCCGCAGCCGCTTCTTAAAGCAGCCATGGCGCAAAAGTAAACACATCCGGACATACTTTCGTTGCCTGCAATAACAAGCACCTGACCGAACGTTCCCTTGTTTCCTTTTTCGTTTCTTTTGTTTAAATGTGGATTATAATTCATAGAATTCCCGTACACCCTTTTATTTTTTATAATAATACCACATTTTTAGGCATTCTTAAATGATATTTTTATAAATACGGACTCATAAAAGAAAAAACCGGAGATAATTTTCTCCGGTTTTAAAAGCATTATTTAATTAGTTCTCATTTTCATGAATCTTGAATGAAAGTTTCATCAGGCTGTCTGAAAGATGAACGTTTTCAACATTAATTCTGTCAGGAACATCCAAGTCCACATGTGCGAAGTTCCAGATACCCGAAATTTCACAGTTTACAAGAGTCTTGCAAATCTCCGTGGCACCCTGCTTGGGAAGTGTTAAAACAGCAATATCGATATTGTTGTTTTTGATAAACTCTGCGATATCATCGGTATGCATTACCTTCATTCCTCTGATATCAGTTCCTATAAGGCTTTCCTTGCAGTCAAAAATACCTTTTACGAAAAAGCCTCTTTTTTCAAAATTCATATAATTGGCAAGAGCCTGGCCTAAGTTGCCTGCGCCGATGATAATAAGATTATGTCTTTTATCAAGTCCTAAAATCTTGCCTATTTCTTCATAAAGATAATTAACGTTGTAACCGTAACCCTGCTGACCGAAACCTCCGAAATGATTGAAATCCTGTCTTATCTGGGACGCGGTTACATTCATTCTTTTAGAAAGTTCGCCTGAGGAAATTCTTTCCATTCCCTCGTCTTTTAAATCGCCAAGGTATCTGAAGTATCTCGGAAGTCTCGAGATAACTACCTGCGAAATGTTCTTCTCCTGCATTTCCAACCCCTTAATTCTGTCTAGCGAAAAAAGGGCGACAAGAAATAAAACTTTGTCGCCCGTATTTTTTTAAATTACTTTACTCTTCTTACTCTGAATACGCCGTCCATAGCTTCGAGTTTCTTGATGATGTCGTCAAGATCCGAGCTTTCGGAATCAATCATAGTGTAAGCATAATCACCCTTAGACTTGTTAGTCATATCTGTAATGTTGATGTTAAGTTCACCGAAGAGACCTGTGAACTTGGTAATCATGTTTGCAATATTCTTATGGAAAATAGCAACTCTGGCTGCCTGTGTACAGATACCCATATCACATGCGGGATAGTTAACAGAGTTAATAATATTACCGTTTTCAAGGTAATCCTTCATTTCCTTAACAGCCATCTTTGCACAGTTGTCTTCAGACTCTTCTGTAGATGCTCCAAGGTGAGGAATAACGATACATCCGTCCTGGCCTGCTGTCTTGGGATTAGCGAAATCGGAAACGTACTTACGAACCTTTCCGGACTTGATTGCTTCAAGTAAAGCATCTTCGTCAACAAGGATGTCACGTGCAAAGTTAAGAAGGATAACGCCGTCTTTCATCTTTGCGAAAGCTTCAGCGTTGATATAGTTCTTTGTAGAATCCATAGCGGGAACATGAATTGTGATAAAATCACAGTTCTCATAAATTTCATCAAGGCTGTTAACATGCTTGATGTCTCTGCTTAAGCTCCATGCTGCATTAATGGAAAGGTAAGGATCGTATCCGTAAACTTCCATGTGAAGACTCTTGGCTGCGTTAGCAACTTTAACACCGATGGCACCAAGACCGATAACACCGAGCTTCTTGCCTTCGATTTCTGTACCTGCGAAAGCCTTTTTAGCCTTCTCTGCAGTCTTAGCGATATTCTCGTCAGCTTTATTCTCTTTAACCCATTCGATACCGCCTACGATATCACGGCTTGCAAGAAGCATACCTGCGATAACGAGTTCCTTAACACCGTTAGCGTTAGCACCGGGTGTATTGAAAACAACGATACCTTTTTCTGCGCATTTATCAAGAGGGATGTTGTTTACACCTGCACCTGCTCTTGCTACGCAAAGAAGCTTATCGGAAAGCTCCATATCATGCATTACGGCACTTCTGACCAAAACGCCGTCTGCATCTGCAAAATCATCTGTTGCTACATAGTTAGCATCAAAATTATCAAGACCTACCTGAGCGATAGGGTTAAGGCAATTGTACTTAAACATTATGCATTCTCCTTCTCGAATTTCTTCATAAATTCAACTAATTTCTCAACACCTTCAATAGGCATAGCGTTGTAGATAGATGCTCTCATACCGCCAACAGATCTGTGGCCTTTAAGGTTAACAAAGCCTGCTTCTGTTGCTTCTTTTATGAACTTAGCTTCGATTTCAGCTTTCTTTTCAGCATCTTCAATGTCACAAACGAAAGGAACGTTCATTAAGGATCTGTCTTCCTTAACAACAGTACCTACGAAAAGCTTTGACTCGTCAAGGAAATCATAAAGGATTTTAGCCTTCTTTTCGTTGAGTTCCTTCATAGCCTCAAGTCCGCCCATCTTCTTTAACCATTTAAATACCTTACCGCAAATGTAGATTGTGTAGCAGGGAGGTGTGTTGTATAAAGAATCATTGTCGGCCTGAGTTTTCCACTTAAGCATGGTAGGTGTTCCGGGTAAGCATTCGTCAGTAATAAGGTCTTCTCTGATGATTGCGATAACGCAGCCTGCAGGACCTACGTTCTTCTGAACACCGCCGTAAATTACAGCATACTTAGAAACATCTACGGGCTCTGAAAGGAAGCATGAAGATACGTCTGCAACGAGATCTTTGCCCTTTGTGTTGGGAAGAGTTTTGAACTTTGTACCGTAAATAGTATTGTTCTCACAAATATATACATAATCCATATCATCCGTAATAGGAAGATCTGAACAGTCAGGGATGTAAGAGAAAGTCTTGTCTGCACTTGAAGCAAGTTCTACAGCTTCGCCGTAAATCTTAGCTTCTGCAAATGCCTTCTTAGCCCACTGACCGGTAAGGATATATCCGGCTTTTTTATTCTTCATCATGTTCATGGGAACTTCTGCGAAAAACTGTGAAGCGCCGCCCTGAAGGAATAAAACTTTGTAATTGTCGGGAATGTTCATAAGTTCTCTTAAATCTGCTTCAGCATCTTTAATGATTTTGTCATAAACTTTTGAACGGTGGGACATTTCCATTACGGACTGTCCTGAGCCCTGATAATCCATCATTTCTTCTGCTGCTTCTTTTAAAACTTCTTCAGGTAAAACAGCGGGACCTGCAGAGAAATTGTAAACTCTTGCCATGATATAGCCTCCAAATTTTATAATAAAATTTAAATAAATACCCTTTGGGTAA
>JAFYHV010000161.1 GCA_017538995.1 Lachnospiraceae bacterium
GATTTTTAAATTCCACACCGGCGATGGTAACTTTTGTATTCATCAGATATCCACCTCCCTTGCATCAAAAACCGGACCTTCGGTACAGATTCTTGTATTGTTAACATGTGAATGATCGTCTTTTTTAACTGTCCTGCATACGCATCCGAGGCAAGCGCCTACGCCGCAGGCCATACGCTCTTCGAGTGAAATGTATGCGATGATGTTATTCTCTTCTGCGTACTTTTTAATTGCGCGAAGCATGGGCATGGGACCGCAGGCCATAATGACATCAGGCTTAATGCCTGTGCTGGCTCTAAGTGCGTCAAGCACGTTTCCTTTTACGCCGATGCTGCCGTCTTCGCTTGCAAGGTAGAGCTTACAGTACTGCATGAATTCGTCTGTTAAGAATGTATCCTTGTTTCTGAATCCAAGGTATGCGTGAACGTCTTCGCCCTGTAAAGCCTTTGCAACGCCAAGCATGGGAGGAATACCGATACCGCCGCCCATAAGCACGATGCATTTGCCTTTTACTTCATCAACGGGAAAACCGTTACCAAGGTTGGCAAGAAGTTTAACCTTATCACCTTCTTTAAGAGAAGAAAACTCTTTGGTGCCCTTTCCTGCTACTCTGTATACGAGTCTTGTAGCACCGTCTTTGGTTTCGCAGATACTAATAGGACGCATAAGAAGCGTATCCTTTGAATCAGGATACACACCCACGAACTGTCCGGGCGATGCAAAACTCGCACCTTTATTTTCCACGAGAAGGCTGAAGATTCCGCCTGATATTTCTTCCTGCGAAATTACCTTCCCTTCATCAATATTTCTGTAAAACATGCTGCCTCCTGATTATTTATTTGAATATACAATTCGGCCGTCGCAAATCGTATACTTAATTCTTCCTGTTAATTCCTCGCCTATAAAAGGTGAATTGTGTGATTTGGATTTAAAATTGTCTTCGCTTACAATCCACTTTTCGTTTATATCTGCGATTGTGATATCTGCAGGCTTGCCTACTCCCAAAGTTCCTCTGTCGAACTTATAAAGCTTTGCAGGGTTAATCGTAATCTTACTTACCACATCTGAAAGGCTCATTCCTGCTTCATTTACAAGATGTGTTACAGCAAGCGCGAATGCTGTTTCGAGTCCGATCATTCCGCTCGGAGCATCAGTTATGCTCTTAGCCTTTTCCTCTGCTGCGTGAGGTGCGTGGTCGGTTGCAATTAAATCTATCGTTCCGTCCTTAAGGCCTTCGATGATTGCAAGTCTGTCTGCTTCCTCTCTGAAGGGAGGATTAAGTTTGCCTAGCGTGCCTTTTATGATTAATGCTTCTTCGGTAAGTGAGAAATGCTGAGGAGTTGCCTCTGCATGGATGTGTCTTACGTTCTGTGTACTTAAATCTTTACGCAAAGCCTCTCTGACAAGCTCTACGCCTTCCTTTGAGGAAATATGCTGCACATCAATCATTCCGCCTTCTTCAAGCGCAATCTGTAAGTCTCTGCCTATAAGACTTATTTCTGCTTCTCTCGGCGAGCCGTATACACCATAGTGCTCACTGGCTTCGCCATGGTTGATACCATTGTTTTTAATAAGTGTTTTATCTTCTTCGTGAAGGCTGACCGGATAATCCTTTGCTTTCCTGAAAGCTTCGCGAAGAAGGTTTTCATCCATCAAAGGAATGCCGTCATCGGTGAAACCTACTGCGCCGTGTTTAATCATCTCATCAAAGTCTGTAAGCTTCTCTCCCTTAAGTCCGTATGTGACTGTGGAGCAGGATTCAACTTTTATCTCGGTCTGCCTGCCCTTGTTTAAAACATAATCAAGCGTCTCGGGATTATCCACGGTGGGCTTTGTATTACACATTAAAACAACGGTCGTATATCCGCCTGCTGCCGCTGCCTTAGCACCCGTGAAAATATCTTCCTTGTATTCAAATCCGGGATCTCTGAAATGTGAATGAACATCTATAAAGCCGGGCATTACAACAAGGCCCGTTGCGTCTATGATTTCTTCATCGGATATGTCCGTATTATCGGACATATTATCTTTTATGATCACATTCGTTATGATACCGTCTTTGACTTGGATATCTCCGATGGCGTCTAAGTTGTTTGCAGGATCGATTATCCGGCCGTTTTTTATTATCATGTAAATCTCCGCCTAGTACTGGATATATTTAAACTCATCAATGCTTTCTTTGTATGTCTTTGCCTTGCGGCCGTTGAAGTACTTGATTTCAAAGCCTGTCTTTTCGCCGCGGGTTCTGTAGTAAATCTTCTTTTTGCTCATGGCAACCACATCGATATCAAGGCTAGAGCCGACATCGTTTAAGTTCTTTCCGTCGTACATAACAATCTTGTAGAATCCATCTTCGTCTTTTACCTGATATGCGAATACAAAATCATCGCCGAACTCGGTCTTTTTAAGGCTGCCCGGTTCAATGTTTCTTGCAACGAGTTTTTCGCCGTCGTAAAGGTCCTTCTTTCCGCCGCCGTCATCCTTAAGTACGAAGAGATATCCTTCGCCGATGTATTCGATGCTGTCAACATTTGATGATTCGTTTACAACCTTTTTCTCTTTGCCGAAGCCCTTTGCGGATGCGGAATAAACAACGGAAGTATTCTTATCCGAATCTGTATTTAAGAAATAAACCTTCTTTGAATCTGCGCCGACAACAAGCGTAAACGGAGCGGGTTCGAAATCCTTGAACGAGTATACTTTGCTCTTGTTTACGAATTTCCATTTGCCGTCATTATCCAGGATCATAAAAGAAGCATAACCCAAAGTTGCACCATAGACATTCTGTCCTTCGTCGGTAACCTTAACAGCTTCTTTTGCTTTGCCGTTGTAATACCAGAGTGCGTTCTTGGAATCGTTAAAGTAAACTGCTACTCTCTTTTCTTTGTCTGCGAAATAAACTTTCTTTGCGTCTTCGCTTATAAGAAGAGAAGGCTTACCTTTCTTATTGTTTACGTAAAGGCTGTCTTTTTTATGATAGTAAATTGTCTTTAATTTTTCGTCCGCAAAATCAAAGGATGTAACTGCGGTATCGATTACTTCAAGCGACTCCTGATCGCCTATCTTCATGCGCTTTAAATCGCCGTCGTATGTGAAGAATACAACTTCGGTCTTCTTTTTGTTTAAGACAAATGTCTGAACCGATTCGCCGACGAGATTGGTTTCGTCTTTCTTGACATTGTATGTGTAAAGTCCGTTGCCCGAGAAGAAGATGATGCTGCCCTTATCGAGGATTTCATATCTTCTGACGTTTTTCTCAATGGATTTTTTGTTTTTGCCGTATTTGTCGGTTACGAAGATTTCGTAGTTACCGCCGTCGGGAACAGCATAGTAATAATACTTGCCGTCATACCCCATCTGAACGAAAGGTGAACCGCCGTTCCAAATAATCGCATCGCTTGTCTTGGCGATTACGTTATCTTCGATAAGACCCTTTGTGCTGTAATTATTGTTTGCAAGATAAACAATCGTACCCTGTGTGGCTTCTTTGTAAATATTGTGTTTTACAACACCGAATGCAATTAAGCCTGCAATGATTGCAACTATAACAAGCGCTATGATTACGCCAAGCTGAATTCCTGCGCTTTCTTTTTCTTTCTGATCTGCACTTTTAACCTTCTTTGCCTTCTTAGCCTTTTCGGGCTTTTCAGGCTCTGCGGTTTCTTCTTTTGCTTCTTCAACCGCTGCGGGTGCATCTGAAGGAGTTACATCCTTTATCTCTCCGATTAACTTATCGTCGGGAACATGCTGTGCAGCTTCGAAAAGCTTCTCTTCTCTCTTTTCAAAAGAATCCTTTTTATCGTCGCTTGTGATTGCTTCAAGGATCTTGTTGAAATGCATGCCGTTTGAAGCTTTTATGAGCACCGTATCGTCTTTCTTTACATATGTGGTAAGATTTTCTATTGCTTCGTCAACAGTCGCGAAATAGAGCACTTCAGTGCCTGCCTTGGTTGCAGACTCTGCGAGTGCCTTATCATACATCTTCTTTGAAAGAGGTCCTACGCAGACAATTGTGTTGATGCCTTTTTCTGCTGCGTATGCTCCGACTTCCTCGTGACTCTTTTCCTCGTTCTCACCCTGCTCGAGCATATCTCCTAAAATAGCCACCGTGGGAGTGATTGCTTCTGTTAAAAGATCCAAACCCGATTTCATTGATTCGGGACTTGCGTTGTAGCAGTCGTCAATTATCGTGATGCTGTTTTTCTGAATGATGTTGTTTCTGCCGGATAAAGCTTTCACGCATGATATGCCAAAGCCGATCTGCTCGGCGGATACATCCAGAATCTTTGCAACGCTTACTGCTGCAAGTGCATCAAGTATCATATGCTTTCCTGCAAGAGGAATGCTTATATTAAACATACCGTCGCCGTTTTCAACTGTGCATTCGCTGCCCCAGAGACCGCGGTTAACTACCTTTGTGGTATGTACTTCGTTCTTTTCGTCAAAGCCGAAAGTAATGGGCTTTTTACCCTTAACTTCTTCGATAGTTGCAAGGCGTTCGTCATCGCCGCATACAACCACACTTCCTTCAGGGTTCATATGCTCGAAGATTTCGGTCTTTGCCTTAAGCACGCCGTCGAGTGAGCCGAGTGTTTCAAGGTGGCATGCGCTGATATTTGTAATAACACAGATATCGGGCTTTGCAATCTCCGAAAGTTTGGTCATTTCACCGAATTCGCTGATACCCATTTCGAGTACAGCTACTTCGTTGTTTTCCTTGATATTTAAAATCGAAAGAGGAAGACCGATAAGGTTGTTCTGATTCTTCTCCGTTCTGAAAACATTGTATTTCTGTGAAAGAACGGTTGCGATGAATTCCTTGGTAGTTGTCTTTCCTATACTTCCTGTAACGCCTACTACTTTTACGCCAAGCTGCTCTCTGTAATATGTCGCGATTTTTTTAAGAGCTTCTACGGAATCCTCAACTACGATGCAGACTCCTTCTTCGCCTTCGGGAACTCTTTCGCATACGACAGCAGCCGCTCCGTTGTCAAAAGCAGCTTTTATATAATCATGGCCGTCAACCTTGTCTCCTTTGAAAGCAAAGAAGAGAAAATCTTTTTCCACTTTTCTTGAGTCAATCGCAACTCCGAGTATTTCTTTTTCTTTAAATTCGTCGCCGTTTACAAGGTTTGCGCCAAGTGCGGTAACAATGTTTTCAACTGTAAGGATTTTCATATTTTCCTCCGTTTTAGCCGATCTCTAGTATTTTTTAAGAGAAATATCAATTATCTGTTCGCAGAGTGTCGGGAAATCTGTGCCGAGTACTGCTGCTTCCTGAGGGATGAGCGATGTCGGTGTCATACCGGGAATCGTGTTGGCCTCGAGGCAGTACTCTTCGTTATTTTCGTTCAATAAGAAATCGATACGCGCATAGGTTTTAATATGAAGTGCCTTAAACGCAGCCTCTGCGCTTCTCTGAATATTTTTAGTGAGGTCGTCGGGTAAATTGGCGGGACAGGTTTCAATTGTGCTTCCTGCCTGGTATTTGTTTTTGTAATCATAAAAGCCGCTCACGGGCTCGATTTCAACTACGGGAAGTGCTTTGCCGTCAACTACACCGCAGGTGAATTCTCTGCCTTTTATGTACTGTTCCAACAGAACATGGTTATCAAGTTTGAAACATTCTTTTACGGCATTCTTTGCTTCATCTTCGTTGTCTACGATAAATACGCCTACACTTGAGCCGCCATTAGGAGCTTTTACTACCATGGGATAGCCGATTACCTTTTCACCGTCTGCGAATTCGGCCTCGGTATAAATCGTATATGCCTTGGGTGTACGGATGCCGTTCATAATAAAGAGTTCTTTGGTCATGGACTTATCCATACAGATTGCGCTGCTTACATAATCGGTGCCCGAGTATTTAACCTGCATTAAATCAAGCGCTGCCTGGATTCGGCCGTCTTCACCGTTTGCTCCGTGAAGCGCCATAAATACGAAGTCAGCCTTCATGCAGATTTCGCGAACGTTCTTTCCGAAGAAATCCTTGCAATTTCCTTTTAAGCTCTTTATATAGTCAAGATCGGGATTGTCTGCGGCAATTTTCTTAATGCCCTCAGCCCAGTCTCTTGTATCTTCAAATATATTATCAACGTCTACATCATCCACTCCGAGATATACGTCAACAAGCACAACCTTGTGTCCTTTGGATTTTAATGCTTCGTATACTTCTCTTCCGGAAACCAGCGATACGTCTCTTTCGGTAGAATTGCCTCCGGCAAGTACAACTATATTCATGTCTGATTCTCCTATCCGCCCATATGGGCACATTTTCACATATCTCACTAATTATACAACTTTCTGCCCTAAAAATAAATAAATGCGTAAAAATCATAAAAACGGTGTCAGGCACGCAAGCGAGCCAGACACCGCTAAAGTTAACAGTAATGAAAAAGGAAACCGTACCCGAAGCATCTGCTTCAAATAAGGTTTCCTATTTCAACTTTTCTAAATTCATTTCGACACCTCATCAATCTTTTCCAACGACGAATGTCGAGAACAGCTAGTACGGAGAACATCTTTCGATCTTGGTTCCCCCTTCTTTTAAAATCTACCGGTTTAAAATTCCTGCCTAGCCTCCGATCAATCCGCTCGCTAACCTTTAAATTTCTTGTCACAGAATCAACAAAAACCGTCACATTTTTACTATTTTCTAAGAATACAAGAAAATCAAATTTTATCGAGTCGGATCAAAATTCAGTTTCACCAGCAATCTTAAAACTTTCGATTTAAAAGGTAAACTGTTTCGTTCCTTTTTGTTGATACAAATATACCACACTGAAAATAAAAAAAAAGAGGTTATTCATCAACTACAAATATATATGCACGAACTAAAAACAAATATATTTGACGTTTGAAAAACCTCTTAAAATTGCTTATTTTAGGGACTCCTTTGTCCTATTTTTATACGCGGTTGTAATTGATGAGGCAGCCCTTTAAGATGATCTGTCTCTCCTCATCGGTCAGTTCTCCGATACGCATCTCGAACTTATTAAGTGCGCCGTCCTTAACTACGTATGCATCAATGATTTCCTTCTTCTCTTCTACAGCAGCTTTGATGCCCGGAAGGAAGATGTAATCAAGGTTCTTGAAAGGAAGCTCGCCCTTTTCGATTAAGAAAGGAAGCATACCCCAGTTAATAAGGTTGGAGCGGTATCTCTTGGTAGCGTATTCGTTGGCGATGTTTGCC
>JAFYHV010000029.1 GCA_017538995.1 Lachnospiraceae bacterium
ATACGCATTTTTTTATCTCCTTTATATCACGGAGTCAGGCACCCTGCGGGAGCCAGACACCTTTTCATTTACAAATTATAATAATATAGACCATATTCTTCAAGAACAGCTTTACCATTTGGTAATGCCGTCTTTCCATGCAGCCACAAGAATCCCCGCAATTTCATCAAAAGCTTTCATTCCGTCCTCAGGCATTGCTTCCGAAGTTATTCTGTAAAATTCTCCGTCCACGGTAACCCTGACAACATATATTTTACCGTTCATTCCGACTTCGTCTTTCCACTTGGTCATTTTGTATTTTTTGACCGCTTTCATGCAATCATCCAATACAGTTGCAGGTACAAGGCGCGCGGATGAATATTCGGGGCCTCCGTCATCCTTACTGTATCTTACCATAATCAGATATCCGCTGTAATCACTGGTGTAAAGCACATATTCTTCCGAATCGTTACCGCCGACAGTTGCCACAACAGCTTCGTAATAATCGAATACGATATTGTCTCCGACAGCACTGTTTAAAAGATCTTCCTCGGTAAACTCAATCTGCGAAAGATCTGCCAAAGGCTCATTGTTTTCTTTTGCGGGCTTTTCGCATCCAAACAAAGATATCATCATTATCACCCCAAGTATAATTCCAAATAATTTACAAACAGATTTCATAAAAACTCCCGATTAGCATTTCCCTATTCATACATTCATATCTTATCACAATACGAAACAAAATTGAATTTAAATTAATTCCAATGAAACCTTAAAAGCAATCATTCGCTCGGTCTCACTCGAATCAAACTTAATGACGTAAGCCTGCATTTCCTGATCTATGGAGATGATGCTTCCTTCTCCTAAAATCATATGTTTAACCCTGCTGCCCTCGGGGATAAGATCACTCTTGTCTTTTATGAGGAGTTTGTCGCTTAGTTCGACATATTCTTTTGTTTCTTTTATGAGTGCATCGTTGGGCTCATTTATGTATTCGAGGTACTGTTTTTCTATGTCAAATAAAAATCTCGAAGGGAAGCGCGGCGAGCCGTCGAAGTTTCTGCCGTTGGCTTCGGTTAAGAACAGTCTGTCTTTTGCACGGGTGATTGCAACGAACGCAAGGCGTCTTTCCTCCTCCATCGCAACCTGCGTGCGGATTTTCTTCGAAGGGAAGATTCCTTCATTTAAACCGCAGATAAATACGTTCTTAAATTCGAGACCTTTAGCCGCGTGAATGGTCATTAACTTAACGCGGTCCTTGGTATCCTCTAAATCTGTATTTGTATAAAGCGCGATGTGCTTTAAATAACTGTCAAGATTTGTCTCTTCGCCACAGGTAACTTCGTAATCGTAAACCGACTGCTTAAGTTCCGCGAGGTTGTCGAGTCTCTCCTGCGCGCCCTCTGTTCTTAACGCTTCCTCGTATCCGCTTAAATCCAGAACCTTGGTCAAAAGTTCGGATATGCTTTTGGTTTCAAAATTCTCGGAAAGTTTTCCTATGAGTTCAAGAAATTCTGCGGCTTTAGTGCCTTTGAAAATCGGATTGTCGATGTTTTCTTTAAGCGAATTAAAAAGAGTCGTCTGATTGTTTTCGCTTACTTCCTCAAGGAATTTAATTCGCCTCTCTCCCATATTTCGCTTCGGTGTATTTATGACACGCTTGAACGCAAGGTCGTCTGCCGAAACAAGCATTCTGAGGTACGAAAGCGCAACCTTAATTTCCACGCGGTCATAAAACTGAACGCCACTGTAAATGACATACGGAATCTGCTTCGTGAACAGAGCATTTTCAAGACTTCTTGTTAAAAAATGCGATCTGAAAAGAATCGTCATATCCTTAAAGTTTTCATTATTCTTTTCTTTTATCTCAACGATTTTCTCAGCTATAAAATCCGCCTCGTCATCCGCATTCTTCGCAAAATAGGCAGCGGTATTTGCACCCTCGCCTCTAAGTGACACAAGGTTTTTCTCTTCCCTGTATTTATTCTTGTCTATAAGTGAATTTGCAACATCAATCACACTTTTAACAGAACGGTAATTGTCGTTCATCATAATAGTCTTCGTGCCTTTAAACTTTTTGTCAAAGTCCAAAAGATAATGAATGTCCGCGCCACGCCATGTGTAAATGGTCTGGTCGGGATCACCTACGACGAAAAGATTTTTATGATAATCAGAAAGCACTTCCATTAAGTCGTACTGCGGCTTATCGATATCCTGAAATTCGTCAATCATGATATACATGAGTCTTTTCTGCCATTTTAAGCGGGATTCTTCGTTTACCTTGAATGTGTAAAGCGTAAAGATAATAAGATCATTGTAATCGAGGCCGAAACACTTCTTTTCCTGATAAAGATAACCGTAAAAGATGATGTCCTTAGGAGTAATTGCGGAATCGTACTTTTCTTTGAGCGTTTCAAGCGACATATCGAACATGTCGATGTAATAGTCCGGGCGCTCGAAGAGTTTAAGCATTTCAATCATATCGCGTGCTTTTGAAAATGTCATATCGCGAAGGGAAAGATTTCTTTCCTCGTAAATGACCGAAAGCATGGCATCGATATCGGAATTGTCCAAAACAAGAAAAGACTTCGGGTAATTAAACACGAAGCTTTCTTCTTTTAACACGTTCGCACAGAAACCGTGAAAGGTGTTGATGTACCCTGTGTCTCTGTCGCCCGTGAGCATATGAATACGCTGCCTCATTTCGTTGGCAACTTTGTTTGTAAAAGTAACGCAAAGAATATTGCCGGCGGGAATGCCGACTTCGTTGACAAGATATGCAAATCTGTGCGTAAGCGTTCTCGTCTTACCGCTGCCCGCACCTGCTATTACGCGCACATATCCTTCTGTGGTTGTGACCGCTTCCTTCTGGGAAGCATTTAATTTATCCAGTATCTGCTCTGCCATATGATATACCTTTTTAACCCTGATAGATGCATTATATCATAAAGCGAACAAACTTTCGAGTATTTTTTTGCATTAAAAAAGACGCTTTTATGAAGTGAACCCCAAATGTTGGACACTTTAATTAATTGTTAAGCAACTTCTATGGACTTAGTTCTGTATTGTACAGGACTAAGTCCTTTTAGTTTTTCTTTTATCCTTTTATTGTTGTAATAATCTATATATTCTTTTATG
>JAFYHV010000030.1 GCA_017538995.1 Lachnospiraceae bacterium
CATTAAATCAACATCGAAAAAGAGAGCTTTTCGGCTCTCTTTCTCTTTTATTATAATCCCCTCTACAATTCAGAGTTCATTCATTCTTCCGGCATGTTTTCGTAAGCAGATAAAACTTCTGTCTGAATGTAATTTCTGGTTTCGGTTTTAATCGGATGAGCGATGTCTCTGTAACCCTCGTCTCCGGCTTTTCTTGAAGGCATTGCGGCAAAGAGTCCTTTTTCGCCTTCGATGATCTTGATGTCGTGTACTACGAACTCGTCATCGAAAGTGATGCTCGCCACACCTTTAAGTTTTCCACCGTCAGTCATTCTACGAACTCTCACATCTGTAATCTTCATAATTATCCCCCTCCCTAAGTAGTTCGTTTTTAAATCGAGTATCTGTCGTTTTGCTCTATCAATATTTTAATCTCGCCCTCTCCGACATAATTGGAATTGGCTCTGATAGTATCCCGACTTTCAACAATACAGTTTTCAAGGTAAGTATTGTCTCCAATATATACATCGTTCAAAATGATGGAATTCTTAACCACACAATTGTTACCAACGAAAACATTTTTGAAAATTAATGAATTTTCTACCGTTCCGTTGATGATGCTACCACTGGAAACGAGACTGTTTTTAACCTTTGCGCCCACATTGTATTTAGCGGGAGGCAGATCATCGACCTTCGAATATACATCAGGATATTCTCTGAAGAAGTAATTTCTGACGTCTTTCTTTAAGAAATCCATGTTTGTTTCGTAGTAATCTTCGACGCTGGCAATGTTTCTCCAGTAACTGTCAAGTTTGAAACCGAATATTCTCTTCATATTCTTGTAACGGATAAGAATATCGGCTACAAAATCGTATCTTCCCTCTTCGTTGGCTTTTTCGATAAGTTCAATCAGAAGTCTTCTTCTGATAACGTAGATACCGCAGGATACGATATTCGATTTAGCCACGATGGGTTTTTCTTCAAATTCTTCGATACGGTTTTCCTCATTCATTTTAAGAACTCCGTATCTGTCAACGTTTTCGCCCTCAGGCATTTCTTTTACAACAACCGTGATATCGGACTTTTTGTCGATATGATATTCAAGAAGTTTGTTGTAATCGAGTTTGTAAACGCAGTCGCCCGATGCGATAACTACATAAGGCTCATGGCTCATTTTTAAAAATTCAAGGTTCTGGTAAATGGCATCAGCTGTACCTCTGTACCAGTTGCTGTTTTCAGACGTTTCAATAGGTGTGAAAACATACAGACCGCCCTGTTTTCTACCGAAATCCCACCATTTGGATGAGCTTAAGTGTTCGTTAAGGCTTCTTGCGTTGTACTGTGTGAGTACTGCTACTTTCTGAATATGCGAATTTGACATATTACTTAATGCAAAGTCGATACTTCTGTAGCTTCCGGCGATGGGCATAGCCGAAATGGCACGTTTCTGTGCAAGTTCTCTCATACGGTTTGAATGTCCGCCCGCTAATATGATTCCTATCGCTCTCATACTTCATCACCTGCCTTAATCAACGTTTTGCCACTGGCCAAACTCATATTTTCAAGGTCTTCAGATTTGATATTTCCCGCGATAACGGAATTCTTTCCGACGCATACGCCATCGGGAATGACCGTCTTCTCACCTACTGTAACCAGTCCGTGATTATAAATATGAGGATCGGTCTCATTATCAACTTCTTCACCCACACCAAGTTTTACACCATTACCGATTTCAACGTTCTCGGCGATAATTGCTTTGTTGATTTCGCAGTTCTTGCCGATGCACGTATCATTCATAATGATTGAATCGCGTACTACAGTTCCTTCTTCGATCGTAACCCCACAACCGATAATAGAATTGTATACTTCCCCATAAATAACTGTTCCTTCTCCAATAAGGCACTTTTCAATGACGGTATTGTCTGCTATATACTGAGGCGGAAGTGTATCCGACTTTGTATATATCTTCCAGTATTCCTCATACAGATTGAATACCGGAACAATGTCGATAAGCTCCATATTGGCTTCCCAATAAGAATGAAGGGTTCCTACGTCCTTCCAGTAGCCGTTATATTCATATGCATATAACGGAGCTCCCTTTTTGTGACAGTAAGGAATGATATGTTTTCCGAAATCAAGATTAGGTTCTTCGGATTTTGCCAGAAGCGCTTCTTTTAATGTCTTCCAGTTGAAGATATAAATTCCCATAGAAGCCAGATTGCTTCTCGGATTTGCGGGCTTTTCCTCGAAATCCGTAATCTTTCTGTTTTCATCTGTGATTACGATACCGAATCTCTTAGCTTCCTCCAAAGGAACAGGCATTGCTGCGATTGTAACCTCAGCACCGTTCTTCTTATGGAAGTCGAGCATTACCTCGTAATCCATCTTGTAGATATGGTCTCCCGAAAGAATCAGAACATAGTCGGGATTATAACTTTCCATATAATCCAGGTTCTGATAGATAGCATTAGCGGTACCCGTATACCACTCGGTATCGGTACTTTTCTCATAAGGAGGAAGGACCGTTACACCACCGATATTCCTGTCAAGATCCCAGGGAATACCGATTCCGATATGAGTATTAAGACGAAGCGGCTGATACTGTGTCAAAACACCGACAGTGTCAACACCCGAATTGATACAGTTACTTAACGGAAAGTCGATAATTCTGTATTTTCCGCCGAAAGAAACTGCGGGCTTGGCAACCTTTGCCGTCAGCACACCGAGTCTGCTTCCCTGACCGCCTGCGAGTAACATTGCAATCATCTCTTTTTTAATCATGTGATCACCTCTCAAGCATCTAAAAATATTGTCCCCCAACAATAAAGATATTATACCATGTCGTTTGTCCATTTTGTACTAACGCTTGAATTTTTTATGTTAATCGGGCGAACCTTTTTCCGTCAATATTCTATATTATGCCCAATTATATTTTATGCTTTTGTGCACTTTCACAAAATCGGCAATTTTTACCATGTTTATTTATCTCATTATTTCACAAAAGGCGCTTTGATACTTTTAATTTGCGTGATGTGTCATTATAATAAAGTTGATTTATTTATAAGAAAGAAAAAATCAGGGAGATTATATGGAAATCGATTTCAACAAATCGCAGCATGTCTATTTTATGGGCATTGGCGGTATCAGCATGAGCGGTCTTGCAAAGATTCTTTTATCCAGAGGATTCAAAGTATCCGGATCAGACAGAGCACCCAGCGAACTGACAGACCAGTTAGAAAAAGAAGGCGCTTTAATTTACATAGGCCAGCGTGCATCAAATATCACCGAAAATATCGACCTCGTCGTTTATACCGCAGCAATCCATGCAGACAACCCTGAATTTATACGATGTAAAGAACTTAATCTTCCGATGATGAGCAGAGCCGAATTCCTTGGTCTCTTAATGAAAAACTACTCATCAAGCGTTGCAATAAGCGGAACGCACGGAAAAACAACCACATCTTCCATGGCAGGCGAAATATTGATGGCCTCCGATCTTGATCCCACCCTTTCCATAGGCGGAATCCTTCCAAGCATTAACGGAAACATAAGAATCGGAGAAAGCGGATATTTTCTTACGGAAGCCTGCGAATATACCAACAGCTTTCTCTCACTTTTCCCGAAATACGGTGTAATCTTAAATATAGAAGAAGACCATCTGGATTTCTTTAAGGATTTAAACGAAATCAGAACATCTTTTAAGCATTTCGCAGAACTCTTACCTGATGACGGTGTGCTTTTGATAAATGCAGGCATAAAAGATTTAAATGAAATAACCGATTCACTCTCCTGCAAGGTTGTAACCTTCTCCAAAAACAATGAGGGCGATTATTATTTCAGCGATTTACATGTTTCAAAAGAAGGATATTCGGTATTTAACTTCAATACCCCTTCCGGAAACAAGATTGAGGTCACTTTGAGAGTACCCGGCGAACACAACGTGCTCAATGCCGTTGCAGCGCTGGCTTTGGCTGATATATTAAATCTGGATTTAACAATTTCCGCAAAGGCACTTTTCGGTTTTGAGGGTGCAAAAAGACGTTTTGAATATAAAGGAAGCTTAAAGGGTGTGAACATCTTCGATGACTATGCTCACCATCCCACGGAAATCAGAGCTACCCTTCAGGCAGCATCAACTTATCCTCATAAAAATATGTGGGTTGTATTCCAGCCTCATACCTATTCAAGAACAAAAGCATTTATGGATGAGTTTGCAGAGGCACTTGCCTTATCCGACAATGTGGTTCTTACAGATATATATGCTGCGAGAGAAAATGACAATCTTGGTATTTCATCCGAGGATCTGATGAAGAAAATTCAGGATTTGGGCAAAAACTGCTGGCATTTTAAAAGTTTTTCAGATATTGAAGATTTTTTGTTACAAAATTGTATCCCCGATGACATGTTGATAACCATGGGGGCCGGAGATGTACTAAAAATCGGAGAAAACCTGCTTGGAAGTTAGTTATCAACATTATCCACATTTTTTGAGGAAAAAAGTTCCTTAAAAGAATGTGGATATTTTTATTTACATAATAATTTTTGAATACCCTATATTAATCGCGTATAACTCACTTTTAACCAATTATGTAAACCACGTTTCGAAAAGTTTTCAACATTGTCAACAATCGCTGAAACCCTTATAAATAGGGCATTTGACAGATATTTAACGCTTTACATTTTATGAAATTCATCATATAATTACCCTTGCTTGATTTAGTTACGGCTTAGGGGGATTTGAAAAATGAGTATCATCAAGTTATACGCGGAAGAATGCGATCCGGGTGTTACTTTGATATCTAATGTTTTTATCGATTACATGCTTAAGGATGCCAATGATGCGCAGCTGAAAGTTTATCTGTATCTTATCCGACACATTACAAATCATAAACCATTTGACATATCAAATATCGCTGACGAATTCAACCATACTGAAAAAGACGTTATCAGGTCTTTGAAATACTGGGAGCAGAAGCAGGTACTTTCACTCGAGTTTGACGCTCAGGGTGCGGTTACAGGAATTGAGCTTCATAAAGTGGATGAAGATCTGGTAAATCCGAGAAACAACGTTCACATGTTTTCCGTATTGCCCGGCAATAATGAAAACTCTGCTGCCGCTGCTTCAGAGGATGCAATACCCGAAACAAAGTTTTCTGCTTCAGATATAGTTGAAATGTCCAAGGATTCAACCTGGATTTCCATAAAGAGTATTGCCGAAACATATCTCGACAGAACTTTATCTGCCAACGATCTGCAGACTCTCGCTCATTTATATAAGGATTTGGGACTTTCAGCATCAGACATCGACAAGATTTTTGAAGACTGCCTGACAGAAGGAAAAAAATCCATGCGTTCCATTAAAAAGGCTGCGGAAGCCAAATATCTTGAGAAAAACCTCTCTCCTTCCGTTACCGCTATAATGAACGCTCTCGGAAACAAGGGAGTTCCCACTTCGGACGAACTTTCTTATATAAACAAATGGCTTTCCGAAATGAATCTTGAGCTTATTCTCGAGGGATGCAAAAAGGCTTCAATGGCAACAACCTCAAATCGCATAAAATATGCGGGCGGAATCTTCGCAAACTGGAAGAGCAACGGTATCACCACCGTTGAGGAAATGGCCAGAGAAGAAGAAAAGTTCAGACAGAACAAAGAAGCAAAGAAACAGGTTGTCGCTTGCAAGGCTCCTGCCAGAAGCGTTTCTTCCACTTCTGCCGCTACGGATATGTACAGACAGTACAAACACGGCAATTACGATTTTGAAGCATTAGAACGCGAATTAAAGACGAAATAAAGGGAAACAGCATTGTCTCTTAACAATACATCAATCGATTCAATAATGCAGGAATACGACAGACGTCAGATGGACCGTCACCGCCTTATTGAACAGAGAAAAAAAGAAATATACGAAGCTATTCCCGAATACAGGGAACTTGAAAATAAAATAGCTTCCGAAAGCATAAAGATGGGCCTCGCCTCTCTTTCGGGCGGATCATCAGCCGACACCGAATCTCTTAAGGAAACAATCGAAGAACTTAAGAGAAAGAAAGGTCTTCTGCTCACCGGCGCGGGTTATTCGATTAATTATCTTAACCCGCCCTATGTATGTCCGGACTGTAAGGATACCGGATATATAGGCACAGAAATGTGCCATTGCTTTAAGCAGGCAAAGTTAGACGGCACTTACCTGCAGTCAAACGCAAGACTGCTCCTAAAAGAAGAAAACTTCGACAATATCTCGCATGAATACCATACAGGCGAGGAGCTTACGCATTTTATCGAAGCCGAAAAAGCCTCTAGAAACCTCGTGGCAAATTTTGAATTCGAACACGGAAACATTCTTTTTAAGGGAACAGCCGGCACAGGTAAATCCTATCTTTCGAACTGCATAGCAAATGCTCTTATTCAGAAAGGTTATTCGGTTATTTATTTTTCGGCCGTATCTCTTTTTGAAAAGATTTCTTCATATAAGTTCGGCAAAGACAAAAATTCTATGGACAATCCTTTGCAGGACATTTATACTTGTGATTTGCTTGTTATCGACGATTTGGGTTCGGAGCTTACAAACCAGTTTGTCTGCCAGGAACTTTTTACGATAGTTAACGAGCGTCATTTAAGAAACAAATCTACTGTAATTTCAACCAATCTCGATTACAGCGAAATCAGCCAGAGATATACCGAACGTATTTTTTCGAGAATCTACTCATATTATGATGTATTCGATCTCTCGGGAAATGACATTCGTGTTTATAAAAAAAGAATTGAACAAAGAAAGTGAGGAACCTTACAATGCCCGAGAAACGTGATGAAATTCGCGATTTAAATTCAATCCCCGTAGGCTCGCTGGGACTGATACCTTTGGAGAGTTGCAGAGAACTCGGCGAAAAAGTCAACAATTATCTGGTTAAATGGAGAAAAGAAAGAGAACATCAGCACAGAGACTCTCTTCCTTTCGACGGATACGAAAGAGAATCCTACATTCTTAAATCCAGAACACCCAGATTCGGCACAGGCGAAGCAAAAGGTGTTATAGATGAATCCATCAGAGGTTATGACCTTTATTTCCTCGTAGATGTATGTAATTACAGTTTAACTTACAAACTCCGCGGACAGATAAACCACATGTCTCCCGACGATCATTATCAGGACCTTAAGAGACTTATCGCAGCCGTTGGAGGAAAGGCAAGAAAGATTACGGTTATCATGCCTTTCTTATATGAGAGCAGACAGCATAAAAGAACCGCAAGAGAATCTCTTGACTGTGCTTTCGCTCTTCAGGAACTCACCAACATGGGCGTTGACAACATCATCACATTTGATGCACATGACCCCAGAGTTCAGAACGCTATACCTCTTAACGGTTTTGAAACCGTACAGCCTACATATCAGTTTATCAAGGGTCTTGTAAAGAACGTTCCCGATCTTAAATTTGATGCAGACTCCATGATGTGCGTCAGCCCCGATGAAGGTGCTATGGGACGTGCAATCTACATGGCAAACGTTTTAGGCATCGATATGGGTACATTCTACAAACGACGTGACTACACAAAGATTGTGGACGGAAGAAACCCTATCGTAGCTCATGAGTTCCTGGGAACAGATGTTGAAGGCAAAGACATCCTTGTACTTGATGATATGATTTCATCAGGCGAATCCGTGCTTGAAGTAGCAATGGAATTAAAGAAGAGAAAAGCAAGAAGAATCTTTATCCTTACAACCTTCGGTCTCTTCACAGGCGGTCTTGATAAATTCGACAAGGCATATGAAGACGGCATCATCCACAGAGTACTTACAACAAACCTTGTTTACCAGACACCCGATCTTTTAGAGAGAGACTGGTACATCAACTGCGATATGAGTAAGTACATCGCTTACATCATTGATACATTAAACCATGATGCATCAATCTCAGATCTTCTTGATCCTTCCGAAAGAATTCAGAAACTTCTCGCAAGCCGCGAGCAGTAAGAGCCAAAATAAAAATAATCCGGAACGAAATGCTTTCTACAAAAACTGTTTCGTTCCGGAAAAAATAAATCTCTGCAAAAGAAAATCGACAGGAGTTTTTCCTGCCGATTTTTGTTTTATGTTTTTTACTGTGAAATAATTATGTCAGGGTTGCCCGTGGGATTTTTTCTTCCTGTGCTGTCTGTATGATAAAGAGCAATTGTTACGATTCCGTTTGTGGTACATACATAGCACTCCGTATCAGACTCATGTTTGGATCTGATCTGTGTCTTAAGCGATCCGAGAGGACATCCTGTATATTCCTCTAAGCTTTCCTTAAGTACACAGGGCTGGTTGATTGAGGTAATGCTGATCATGTCCTTGCCGTTGATATTAACCACACCTGTGGTCGGAGTCTCAAGTTCCTCAAGGAACGGCTGACTGTCAGGATCATCTTTTACTCTTGCATCAACGATGCTGTATGCTACAGCCGAACGGATTGTATCTGCAAGCTGATAGTCGCTTGAAACGTTCGACTTCTCTATAAAATGCATTAATACCGGAACCATTATTCCGACTAAAATAGCCATTATCGCAATAACGATAATAAGTTCCACCAACGAAAATCCTTTATTCTTTCTCATAAAATGTCACCTGTTTTTTCAAAATCCCCACCTATCGTAACGATACCACTAATAGAAATATAAGTCAATTTATTTCGATGAAGCACTAAAATATCGACACGAGTGAGTAAAAAAGGGCATTTCACGGACTAATCGTCGTATCCGTTAGGATTGTTTTTCTGCCAGTTCCATGCATCGCGGCACATCTCTTCTATACCGCGTGTGGCCTTCCAGCCGAGCTCCTTATAAGCCTTTTCGGGTGACGCGAAACATTCGTCAATATCGCCCGGACGTCTTGCCTGAATTGAGTAAGGAATCTTTATTCCGTTAACTTTTTCAAAGGTATTTACGATATCCAGAACACTGTATCCGTTACCGGTTCCGAGATTGTAAATCCTGGTACCCTTGAATGAATCAATTTTATCAAGAGCTTTTAAATGTCCGACAGCAAGATCGACTACATGAATGTAATCTCTTACGCCTGTACCGTCGTGAGTATTGTAATCGTTTCCGAATACACCGAGCTCTTCTCTCTTGCCGACAGCCACCTGTGTGATGTAAGGCATGAGGTTGTTCGGAATACCGTTGGGATTTTCGCCGATGCGTCCCGACTCATGTGCGCCGATAGGATTAAAGTATCTTAAAAGCACCACAGTCCACTCAGGATCGGCTTTAGCCATATCGGTAAGGATTATCTCAAGCATACGCTTTGTCATGCCGTACGGGTTCGTTATTTCGCCTGTAGGGCATTCCTCGGTGATGGGCACGAATGCAGGTGCACCGTAAACCGTTGCCGATGATGAAAATACAATCTTCTTAACGCCGTAATCATTCATAACCTTAAGAAGTGTAAGTGTTCCGTGAATATTGTTGTCGTAATAAAGCCAGGGCTTTGCAACGCTTTCGCCTACAGCTTTAAGTCCTGCGAAGTGAATACATGAATCGATTTTTTCATTTTCAAAAATCTTCTTCAATGCCTCTTCATCGCGAATGTCAGCCTCATAAAATTTAGCTTCTTTGCCTGTAAGCTCCGCTACTCTTTCGAGACTTTTTTTACTTGAATTTGAAAGGTTGTCGACCACAACGACTTCATATCCTGCATTGAGTAATTCAAGCACGGTATGCGATCCGATGTAACCGCTGCCTCCTGTTACTAAAATTGACATGTTTTTCTCCTTTCGAAGGCCCTCTGTTTTGTTTTCAAATCCATCATAAAGGATTCCCCAGGGGAAGAGTCAATATATATTTATGCCCAGAGATTTTCGGGATAAACACCCTTTTCTTTAAGTGCTTTAACCGATGCCTGTACGAAGGGTTTGTCTTCCTTGTATGTAACACCGAACCACTTGTCTTTTGATGAAAGAACCTTAACGGTTGCTTTATCTGCCTTAAGAAGTGTATCAACTTCAATAGGAATGAAACACTCTGCTTTAAGAGGATTTAATGCAACCTTGTTTGCAAAGAAATCGTCAAGAGCTTTGCCGAATTCTTTTATGATGCTGGGATAAAATCCCCACATATTCATGGATACGGGAGTGTCGGGAGAAATGTTTATGTAAGTCTGACCGCCGTCATCCGAGAATGCGGCACCGGTTTCTGTCTTAATAATATTGGTTTTCTCGTCTACTCCTAAAAGAAATCCGTCTTCACTTGTAACGCAGACACCTCTTGCAACAGAACCGAACTCGGTGAGTGTGTTGCCGAGTCTGTAGCCTACCATTGCATATCTGTATTTCTCGTCATCGGAATGTGATATGAGATAATCGTAAATAACCTTAAATGCTTCTACTCCGTAATAGTCATCAGCATTGATAACCGCAAAAGGCGCATCAATCACATCACGGCATGAATAAATCGCATGAGCTGTACCCCAGGGTTTTACTCTGCCTTCGGGAATTTCAAAACCTTCGGGAACATCGTTTAAATCCTGGAACACAAATTTAACTTCCATGTGCTTTGAAACTCTGTCGCCGATAACTTCCTTGAAAGCCTGCTCGTTCTCTTTTTTGATGATGAATATTGCACGCTCAAATCCTGCACGCATTGCATCATAGAGTGAAAAATCGATGATAATATGGCCCTGCTCGTCTACCGGATCAATCTGCTTTAATCCTCCGTATCTTGAGCCCATACCTGCTGCCATGATAACTAAAATCGGTTTGTTCATAAAAATCCTCCTCCTACATAAGGCAATAATAACTAGTAAAAATTTTAAACTTCAAAAAGTAAATCTCCGTATGACGGAATCGGCCAGAATGCCTTATCCGTAATTCTTTCAAGCTCATCGGAATAGAATCTGGCTTCTTCCATACGAGTCTTGACTCTGTCTCTGTATGCAAAAGCTTTTTCCTTGTTGTTTTTGATGGCTCTTACTTCTTTTATGTCTTTTTCGAGTTCGTTGATTGACTCTGAAAGCTTGTTAGAGAAATCATTAACCTTTTCAAGGATATCCTTTGCAGTCTTAACTTCGATGCCCGCCTGCTTGCCTGAATTGTAAGCATCAGCAAGCTCGTTCATGTAAGCTATTTCTGCAGGGATAATCTGTCTCTTAATCATTTCTCTTAAGCAGTTTGCTTCGATGTTAACTGTCTTTGAATAGGTTTCGTAAAGAATCTCTTTTCTTGACTCAAGCTCTGCTTTTGTAAAGATTCCGAACTTTTCAAAAAGCTTGATACTCTTTTCGGTTGTGAGTGTATCAACCGCATCGAGCATTGTGGGAAGATTCGGAAGGCCTCTTCTTTCGGCTTCCTTAACCCACTCGGGTGAATAGTTGTTGCCGTTAAATACGATTCTCTGATGCGCGGTCACATATTCTTTTATGATGTCGTGAACCGCTTCGTCAAAGTTATTCGAAGCTTCGATTCTGTCTGCCGCTTCGCAGAAAGCTTCTGCAACGATTGTATTTAAAATGATGTTGGGATCTCCGATTGAGTCTGAAGATCCGACCATTCTGAATTCGAATTTGTTACCCGTAAAAGCAAAAGGCGAAGTGCGGTTTCTGTCGGTAGGATCGATTAAGAAATCAGGGAGTGAAGATACGCCTGTTTCAAGGTGATTGCTCTCCTTGCAGTGTGTAGCCTCTCCTGTTTCAACGAGCTGTTTAACAACATCGTCAAGCTGTTCGCCAAGGAACATCGAAACAATTGCGGGAGGTGCTTCGTCAGCGCCGAGACGGTAATCGTTTCCGACATTTGATGCGGACTGTCTTAAAAGATCAGCATGTGTATCAACTGCCTTCATGATACATGCAAGCACTAAAAGGAACTGAATGTTTGCATTGGGCGTATCGCCGGGATCCAACAGATTCATTCCGTTGTCAGTGCTTAAAGACCAGTTGTTGTGCTTGCCCGAACCGTTGATTCCCTTGAAAGGTTTCTCATGTAAAAGACATGCCATGTTGTGTCTCTCGGCCACCTTTTTCATGGTCTCCATTACAAGCTGGTTGTGGTCGGTTGCAATATTTGCGGTCTCGTAAATCGGTGCAAGTTCATGCTGTGCGGGTGCAACTTCGTTATGCTGCGTCTTGGCTGTAACCCCGATTTTCCAGAGTTCGAGATTTAAGTCCTTCATGAATGCACCGATTCTTTCTCTGATGCATCCGTAGTAGTGGTCATCCATCTCCTGGCCCTTGGCTGCGGGACAGCCGATAAGTGTTCTGCCTGTATAAATTAAATCCTGTCTTTTAAGATATAAATCTCTGTCTACAAGGAAATATTCCTGCTCGGGTCCAACGGAAGCGATAACCTTTTTCGCATCCTTGTTGCCAAATAATCTGACGATTCTTAATGCCTGATCGTTGATGGCCTGCATCGAACGAAGAAGCGGAGTTTTCTTGTCAAGCGCCTCGCCCTTGTACGAGCAGAATGCAGTAGGAATACAGAGAATTGTTCCTGTTGCATCTTCTCTTAAGAATGCAGGTGAAGTAATATCCCATGCGGTATATCCTCTGGCTTCAAATGTTGCACGAAGTCCGCCCGAAGGGAAGCTTGATGCATCGGGCTCACCTTTTATAAGTTCCTTGCCCGAAAACTCCATTATCATTTTACCTTCCTTGTCAGGATGTGAAATGAAGGAATCGTGCTTTTCCGCAGTAGTTCCGGTAAGAGGCTGGAACCAGTGCGTATAATGTGTCGCACCGTTTGCGATAGCCCAGTCTTTCATTGCACTTGCTACAATGTCGGCAGACTTTTTGGAAAGTTCTCCGCCGAAATCGGCTACA
>JAFYHV010000162.1 GCA_017538995.1 Lachnospiraceae bacterium
AAAGGTCTTACTCTGGGCTGATCGCCGTCAACCGTGGCAAGATAATAAGTTTCACATTTCTTGATAAAATCAAATACTTTTTGCATAGTGTTAACCCTCCGTGTATGTTTATTTTTATTCTTCGACTTTCCATGGATTGCCCGGATCGGAATCCGTGGGATCCCAGTTGTGTCTCGGATCGTTACCGTCGATTCTGATGGGTTCGGGTTTTCCGAGAGGTCCGGGGTTATCCGGATCGTCATATATTTCAATCTGGGTGCCTGTTTCGCAGTTCTCGTATATCCACTGTGCGTCTGCTGCACAAAGTCTTACGCAGCCGTGTGAACAAACTGTTCCGAGCTTGTTGTACTCACCCCAGAGCAGTGTGTCGGGATAACGCTTGTAGTACATTACGGAATGGAACCAGATGTGACCTGTGATTCTTCTTGCATACTGACCTACAGTTCCTTCCTCAAACTGCAGCCATCTTGCCTGCTGACCCATTGAAAATACTCCGATAGGTGTTGCGTTTCCTGTTGAGCAGACCATAGCTTTGTAGGGTACGGTATAGTTGCCTGCTTCGTCCTTTGAATAAATGGTGATACAGCAGGCCCTGCGGTTGATTTTAATGTAATATGTTGCATCTCCTGTAGCGATTTTAGGAGGTGCCGTAGCATTTACAACCTGGCCTTCGAATGCCATACGACCTTCTTTTTTGCCGTATCTTTTGTAATGGTTGTAAAGCTGGTTTTCGTTTGTTCCGAAAACTGCGACTACATCGGGATAAGCTGCGGCATAAAATGTCGGGTCAAAAAGAGTTTTATCCTTCATGACTTTTACTGTGCCTACAGTTTCCTGGGAACCTGTGCATACACGACCTTCCTTGCAGCCGTAATTCACATAGTGAGCCCAGAGATCCTTTTCGTTGTAGCCGAACGCAGCCTTTAAATCGCCGTATGTATCCGCATAGTATATCGGATCGAAAATCGTGCCGTCCGGCATGTTTAAAGGTGCTGCTTTTGACTCAAATTTAAGAGCCGTAAAAAGACCGATTGTTACTAAAAGTAAAAGAAACAATCGGAAAAAACTGAATTTTTTCATTACATATCCCCTCCACTTAACGTGTAAGAGAATTCTACCACAATTACTATAAATATACAATTACAGTTAAATATATATAATGGACTGAAAAATCAGTTTATGATATCATAAAAGCGCTTGTTTAAAACTTGAAGTAAAACGAAAAAGGGATATAAAAATGGCTGATATTGAAAAAAGACCGATACTTAAAAACAGAGTTTATCTTTACTTAACCGAGTTCTTTGCCGGAATGTCGGTAATGGCTGTAGAGCTGGGTGCATCAAGACTTCTTGCACCGTACTTTTCGTCGTCTCAGATTGTATGGACGATTATCATCGGAACCATCATGATAGCAATGGCGCTCGGAAATATTTACGGCGGAAGAGCTGCTGATAAAAACCCCAACCCCGACAGACTCTATGCGAGAATAATCATTGCGGCAATCTGGATTGCGCTTATTCCCGTGCTCGGCAAATATGTCATCGTCTTGATTTCCGGAATTCTTATCTTTGCGGTTAACAAAAATTTCCTAATCATCGCAGGTTTTGTGGCTTGCATGGTAATCTTTGTATTCCCGCTTTTCTTACTCGGAACGGTTACGCCTTCGCTCGTAAAATATACAGTCGACAATCTTGACGACAACGGAAAACTTGTAGGAAATCTTAATGCAGCCAACACCATCGGAAGCATCATCGGTACATTTGTGCCGACTTTTATAAGTATCCCTGCAGTCGGAACATCGATAACATTTTTGATTTTCGCAGGTATCCTTTTGATTCTTTCAGCGGTTTATTTTATAACATCCAAAATCAGTATGAAGAAAATCAAAAGACTCCCTGCAAGTATTGTGATTTTTGCTCTTTGCTGTACATTCGGATGGAAGAGCAATTTCGCTTTCTGGCAGAACAATCTTTTATACGAAGGCGAGTCTATTTACAACTATCTTCAGGTTTATGATGACGACAGAGCAATTTATTTTTCAACCAACGTTCTTTTCAGCATCCAGTCCGTATACCTGAAAGAAAAAGGCCTCACGGGCTACTATTATGACTTCGCTATGGCGGCTCCTTTTATGAGCGGTGTCAATGAAAAGGATGCGCTCGACATTCTTATATTAGGCAACGGAACAGGCACCTTTGCGACACAGTGCGAAAGATATTTTGACAAGGATCTTCACATCACAGGCGTTGAAATAGATGATAAAATCACGAAGCTTGCAAAAGAATATTTCGAACTTCCCGAAGACGTGGAAGTCATTACATACGACGGCAGAGCGTATTTAAACGCAATAGATAAAAAATACGACGTAATCATGGTGGATGCGTATCAGGACATCACGATTCCTTTTCAGATGTCTTCAATTGAATTCTTCACGCTCGTAAAAGAACACTTAAAAGACGACGGCGTGATGGTAGTAAACATGAACATGAAAAGTAATGCAAAAGGCGGTATAAACGATTATCTTTCTGACACAATCTGCCAGGTATTTTCGGAGAGTTACTACGCAGATACATCGGCGCTTGGAAACCGCGAATTTTTCGCATCTAACAATCCCGAAATGCTTGATGTTTTTGCAAAGAATGTAGAACTTGAAGAAGACGAAAGTCTTTTGTTTATGATGAACAGAGTTTCAGACAGACTCACGGAATACGAGGCAGGCGACCTTGTGATGACTGATGACAAAGCACCGGTGGAATTGCTTGGTATGAAAGTTATCGACGAACTTATTCAGACAGAAATGGCTTATTACAAAGGAGTTTTCAAAGAGGGCGGAATCAAAGCCGTCATTGAAAATCTGTAAATATGACGCAGGAAGATAAATTTATCAAAATGACAACTGAGCCCATACCGAAATTAGTCGGACGTCTCGCAGTACCGACTATTTTAAGTATGCTTGTCACATCCTTTTACAATATGGTTGACACATACTTCGTGGGCAAAATAAATACATCCGCATCAGGTGCCGTAGGTATTGTTTTTTCATTAATGGCAATCATTCAGGCATTCGGATTTATGTTTGGACACGGCTCGGGCAATTTTCTTGCAAGAAAGCTCGGCGAGCAGAAAAACGATGAAGCGGAAGTAATCGCCAACGCAGGCTTTGCTTTTGCGTTTTCATTCGGCATCATTCTCGCCGTTGCAGGGCTTTTAAATCTTGACAGACTTGCGTATCTTTTAGGATCGACCGATACAATCCTTCCGTATGCGCGCTCCTACATGGGACCGATTTTAATTGGTGCTCCGTGGATGATGGCATCAATTGTTTTAAACAATGAAATCAGATATCAGGGCAACGCGAAGACTGCAATGTTAGGTATTATGGCGGGCGCAGTAATAAATATCGGCCTCGATCCGCTCCTTATGTTTACATTTAAACTCGGCATTATGGGCGCCGCAATCGCAACGATTTCCGGACAGTTCATAAGCTTTATCATTCTTCTTTTAACCACGAGAAGAGCGGGCAATATAAGGATTACTCTTAAAAGAAACCCGTTCGCGTTTAGATTCCTCTGGGAGATTATCTCCGGCGGACTTCCCTCGCTCTTCAGACAGGGACTCGCAAGTATCTCCGGTATCATGTTAAATGTTGTTGCCAAAAGAGTCGCAGGCCCCGAGTTTGCAGATGCAACCATCGCAGGTATGGCGATAGTCGGTAAAATCAGCATGTCCCTTAACTCTTTCGTAATCGGTTTCGGTCAGGGTTTCCAGCCCGTGTGCAGTTTTAATTTCGGTGCGGCCAAATACAAGCGTGTAAAAGAAGCATTCCTCTTCTCCGTAAAAGTATGTGCAGGCCTTATGGTAGTAGTCGGTGCAGCATGCTTTATCTTCGCACCGCATATTGTGGAACTTTTCAGAAAAGGCGATGCAATGGTAATTGAAGTCGGCTCCTTTGCGCTTCGTGCACAGTGCGTAACATATGTTTTCGGAGTATGGATTATTCTAACCAACATGCTTTTACAGGCTTCGGGAAGAGCATTCGGCGCGACTGTTATTTCTTCATGCCGTTCGGGACTCTGCTTTATTCCGGTAATACTTGTACTTCCGCTTTTCCTTGGAATCACAGGCGTTCAGATTTCACAGGCAGTGGCAGACATGATAGCATTTTTCATATCGCTCGGAGGCGGACTTTACTTTCTTAGAAAATTAGACAGGTCCGAAGGTTCGGTTATCAAGTAATCTGAAAAAATAAGAGCCTTTAAACTGCCGTAAAATCAATAGAATTTTGAACTGCATATATTTATAATATAAAGTGAGTAAAAAGGGTGTTTTCAGAACTTAACGGTTTTGGAGGGATGATATGAATATTAAGTGCAATTATTGTGGCGAGATGTTCAGTGAGACACTGGAAAAGTGTCCTTCCTGTGGTGCGCCCAACAGCAATGTTAAGCGTACAACAGTCGATCAGCCGACCACAATCGAAGAATTAAAAGACTGGTACAGATCAAAGGGACTGCCTTCCTATGAGACTACCAGATTTTTTATTGGCATTGACTACAAGGGTCCGAGAGCGTTCGGTATTTATTATGATAAGTATCTCGGCTATGTCGTATATAAAAACAAAGGCAACGGCGAGCGCGCTATAAGATATCAGGGTACTGATGAAGCATATGCCGTAAATGAACTCTTCATGCGTCTTAAGCAGGAAATTCTTGAGCAGAAGTCAAGAAATCTTGACAGCAGGAGTTCAGCTTACATTACTCCAAAAGAGAGACAGGAATTAGAGGAAGAAAAAGAAGAGGCTTATAAAACTTTTATCCATAAGGAAATCACCAAAGAGGAAGCCGAGAGGCAGGCGTATCTGCATTATAAGGGTGAAATTGAATACCAACAAAGAGTTAAGAAAACCATCATAGCAGGTATAATCGTAGCAGTGATTATCTGTACGATTTTCGGTTTTGCTTCTTTTGGGGCGTATGTAAACAAACTGACAATCAGTCCGGGCTATTATTTATATAACAACGAAGTATATTATCACAAAAGTACCGATCAATTTGGTGGCTGGTTTAAGTACTATCCGAATGAGAATGACTGGGATAAGGCAGATGTGACTGCTTATCCCTTAGTCGACAAGCTGAAATCACGACAGTATTTTGTTTCAGAGGAGGATTATTCCGCTCTCGGCTGTTCGGATGTTAAAGATTCTGTAGATTATAAGATTTCTGTTTATGGAACCGCCATAGGTCTGGGATATTATAAGTATGACGACCATTACTATTATCATGCAGAAAACGACAACTCTTTAGGATGGTTTAAATTCAATAATGTGAAAATGGATTGGGATTATTCCACATTTTCCAACCTACCGGAAGCACTGCAGCACCAGTATTCGGCCGTTGAATATTTTTACGATTTTAATGGGGAAAGGTATCATCCTTTCACGGATGTTAAGCAATCCCAAGCATATAAAATCACTTATCCCGCGGAATTTGCCTCGTATCCTAAAGAAAGTAAAGATGAAGGCTATTACAGCAAAAACGGTAAAATATATTATCATAATGATTCTTATGCTTCAAAAAACTGGTATGAATACAACAGTACTACATCCCAATGGGAATATACTTACCAGGTGCCGGATGATGTTGAATCCTACTCGCCGAAATATTACGGTATAAAGGACTTTACAGAAACAGAATACTACTCTGATGCCCATCCATCATACAATTATTCAAATAGTTCGAACAGCAGCTCAAATACAAACTCAAGCAGCTGGTGGTCAAGCGGTTCCGACAGTTCGTGGGACAGCGACTCGTCATGGAGCTGGAGCAGTTCTGATTCCTGGGATTCGGGCTCGACCGACTGGAGCAGCGACTGGTAAAGATGGAGAAAAACATGGAAACAAAAGTAAAAAAGACTCCCGTACTTTCCACACTCTGCCACATCATAAAAGATGACTGTTATCTGATGATGCACAGAGTCAAAAAAGAAAATGACATCAACAAAGACAAGTGGATCGGTGTGGGCGGTAAATTCGAATACGGTGAAAGTCCGGAAGAGTGTCTTTTACGAGAAGTAAAAGAAGAAACGGGCCTCACATTACTTAATTACAAATTCAGAGGAATCGTGACATTCTGCTACGGCGAGGACGTCGTCGAATACATGCATATTTTTGACGGATATGAATTCGAGGGCGAGCTTACCGACTGTGATGAGGGCGAACTTGTCTGGGTGCCCATAAAAGAAGTATGCGACCTTCCGATCTGGGAGGGCGATAAAATCTTCTTTAAGCTTTTAGCCGAAAACGCTGATTTCTTTTCGCTAAAGCTTGTCTATGATACCGACGATACGCTTAAGGAAGCAGTTGTTTACTGACAGCCGTAAAAATGGTAAAATATATAGTTGTGGGTATGTAAAAACCTTGGAGGTTACTTATGGAAGAGAAGAATTCAAGTGTAGTCTATTATGTCCTGATAACGATCATCGTGACGGGATTGTCTATTTTGCTTGCGCCGAAGTTAATCAATGCGTGTTCGTCGTATATTTATAAAAAGCAGAAACCCAAAGTAAACGTAAAATTTGATAAGAACTACGGACCCAGAATCGTAAAGAAGAGAAAGTAGGAGGCAGAAACAGGCATGGATGCTTTAATGACGGAAAATGTAGCGGAGAAAATAATGGCAGCAATCAGAGATGTTCAAAAGAATATGACCAAACTGAATATCATGGTTATGGGAAAGACGGGTGCCGGCAAAAGTACCCTTATTAACAATGTGTTCAGCAGAAATCTCGCTCAGACAGGTATAGGAAAGCCTGTAACACAGTCTATTCGCAAATACGAGATAGAGGACTTCCCTCTGGCAATCTATGATACTCCCGGTCTTGAACTCGGCGGAGAAAATGCCATCGACGAGCTCCTAAAAGAATCAAAAGAAGTTCTTTCAAAGGGTGCAATGCGCGGTATTTCCGAATCTATTCACTGTATCTGGTACTGTGTTTCCACACCTTCTCATCGTTTCGAAGAGGCTGAGGTTGAGTTTATTAAGAAATTTCTCGATGAAGCTAACGAATTCTGTGTACCCGTAATCATCGTGCTTACACAGTCTTATTCAAAGAAAGATGCCAAGGCTTTAATGTCTGAAATCGAAAAAGAGAACTTAAATGTGGTTCAGATTGTTCCCGTTCTTGCTCAGGATGTGGATATTGACGAAGAATACGTAATTAAGGCATACGGCCTTGATACTCTTATAGATATTGTAAACAACGTAATTCCCGAGGCTTTGAGAAATACTCTTGCGGCTGTTCAGAAGGCAAGCCTTAAGATGAAATTAAGAAAAGCCAACGCAATCGTTGCCACAGCGGCAGCAGCTGCAGCGGCTACGGGCGCTATTCCTATTCCGTTTACGGATGCGGCAGTACTTGTTCCCGAGCAGATTGGTATGATTGCATCAATTACCGCGGTATTCGGTA
Organism: Lachnospiraceae bacterium; assembly: GCA_017538995.1. Lineage (GTDB taxonomy): Bacteria > Bacillota > Clostridia > Lachnospirales > Lachnospiraceae > UBA3766. Next base: position 7,465 of record JAFYHV010000162.1, read on the forward strand.
TTCCTATCGAAAAAGCAACCGTTACGGCTATTCTTTCGGCTACAATCGGAACCGTCGGTACTACAGTAATGGGAAAAACCGTTGTTTCGAGCCTTCTTAAGATGATTCCCGGTGTCGGATCAATTGCAGGCGGTGTTATTTCAGCATCCGTTGCAGCAGCGCTTACCGCAGCGCTTGGCGAAGCATACATTGCAATCATGATGATGGTTTCAAAGGGCGAAATGAGCGTATCCGAACTTGATACCGCTGAAGGAAAAGCCAAGATTTCACAGATCTTTATGTCCAAACTCGGACTTAAGAGAAATGCTAAAGGCAAGCCCGTTGAAGAGGAAGAGGAATAAAAAAGTATTGACTATTCGCACTCTGACGGATTAAGATATGTTTGTTTGGAGAAAAACTATGAACGCTATAGGCATTAATTCCAAATTGAACAACGGTTTCTATTACTTTATTCAGGCCTACTTTTTTGTAAGCCTTTTTGCCTTTTACTTTTCAAAGAATAATTATGGGCGTACCGAATAAAGAATAGATGCTGACTGAATGTGATTATGTTTGCACTGTCCTTGTTCGGGGCAGTGCATTTTTTATGAGGTGAAACAGATATGTCTCAGATGGATGAATTACGCGGCCAAATCGAGAGAATAGACGAGCAGATGATTGATTTGTTCGAGCAGAGAATGAGCATCAGCTCACAGGTTGCGGCTTACAAAAAAGAACACGGAATTCCTGTACTCGATAAAGACAGGGAAAAGGTTCTTATTGCCAAGAACGCGGGAAAAGTCAAAAACAGAGAACTCGAGGTTTACTACAAAGACTTTTTCGAAGGTGTTTTAAATGTATCAAAGAGTTATCAGCATAAGCTGATGGAAGGCGTTAAGGTGGCTTACAGCGGAATCGAAGGCTCGTTTGCAAGCATTTCCGCGAGCAAAATCTTACCCGACGCCACCAGAGTGTCCTACGGCAGCTTCTCAGAGGCCTACAACGCCGTTGTAGCGGGCGAATGTGATTTTGCCGTACTTCCTATAGAAAACAGCTATGCGGGCGAAGTAGGGGCCGTTACGGACCTTATGTTTAAAGGTGATCTTTTTGTAAACGGAGTGTATGAGCTTGGCGTATCGCAGTGTCTTTTAGGAGTTAAGGACAGTTCTTTAGAGTCAATCAAGACGGTGGTCAGCCACTCACAGGCACTCGACCAGTGCAGCGAATATATAAAAAGACACGGATTAAAAAGTATATCCGCAGAAAACACTGCTGTTGCCGCAAAAGAAATCGCAGATAAAAATGATATAACCGTAGGCGCTATAGCAAGCAAGGAAGCAGCCAAACTTTACGGTCTCACCATTCTGGATTATGATATTAACGAAAGCGCCCAGAATACCACGAGATTTGCGGTATTTTCAAGAGAAAAGGCAGTCATTAAGAGCAATGACGTAGCGGGCGATTTTATACTGATGTTTACAGTTAAAAACGAAGCAGGCTCACTTGCAGATGCAATCGCAATTTTAGGTAAGCACGGATACAACATGAAAGTTATAAGAAGCAGACCTGTTAAGAATGAAAACTGGCAGTACTACTTCTACACAGAGGTTGAGGGAGACATCGAGACCGAAGAGGGTGAAAAGATGTTAAAAGACCTCGAAAAAGAATGCAACATGATTAAGGTCATCGGAACCTATGCTGCAGATATGAAAATCTAGGAGAAAAAATGATCGTAAAAGTAAATCTTCCGATTAACGGATATGAAATTATAATCGAAAGAGGCGTGCTTTCAAATGCAGGAGCGGAACTAAATTTAAATCGTAAGGTTATGATTGTAACCGATGACGGCGTGCCTGAAAAGTACAGCGATATTCTTGGTGAGCAGTGCCTGAGCTCTTCGAAATTTGTGCTTAAGCACGGCGAGGAAAGTAAGAACCTTGATAACTTCGCTGCGATTGAAAAAGCACTTCTTGAAAACGGTTTTTCAAGAAAGGACTGCGTGGTGGCTTTAGGCGGTGGAGTAGTAGGAGATCTCGCAGGATTTGCTGCATCATGTTTTATGAGAGGCATAGATTTCTACAATATTCCGACCACTGTTTTATCACAGGTTGATTCATCGGTTGGCGGAAAAACAGCTGTAGATTTTAACGGTGTAAAAAATATTGTCGGAACATTTTATCAGCCTAAAAAGGTGCTTATCGATCCCGATGTACTCGATACTCTTTCCGACAGACAGAAAGCCAACGGACTTGTGGAAGCAATCAAGATGGCTGCAACATTTGATGCTAATCTTTTTGAAGAATTTGAGAAGGCTGAAAAGTTTGAAGACCTTGATATCGAATACGTAATCGGCAAAGCAATTCAGACAAAAGCGAACGTGGTTGAAAAGGACGAAAAAGAAGCAGATCTTCGTAAGGTCTTAAACTTCGGACATACATTGGGCCACGGCGTTGAAGCGGCACTTCAGGATACCGACAGAGCACTTCTTCACGGAGAATGCGTAGGCATGGGTATGACGGTAATGTGCGATGAAGACGTAAAGGAACGCATCGTAAAGATACTTAACATGCTTAAGATAGCGCCCGTGTATTCATTCAATTACGACGAAGCGCTTGAAGCCGTAACACATGATAAAAAGTTAAACGGCAAAACAATCTCCGCAGTATATGTTTCAAAAATCGGAACATACGAAATGAGAGATATGACACCTGCTGAACTTGGGGAGAGGTTGAAAAAACTTCTTGCATAAAAGAGGGTAATTTTATGAAGAACACATTCGGACAAAGTTTACAGACAACAATATTCGGTGAGAGCCACGGACCTTACATCGGAGTGGTTTTAGACGGTCTTGCACCGGGCATCGAAGTAAATGATGATTTTATAAAAGAAAAACTTGCTTTAAGAAGACCTGCGGGTGCAATATCAACCGCCAGAGTCGAGGCTGATGAATATACATTTGCAAGCGGTGTGTTTAACGGTAAAACTACCGGAACGCCTCTTTGCATTTTAATACCGAATACCAATACAAGAAGTGCGGATTACGACAAGGCAGGAAGAGTTGCAAGACCCGGTCATGCAGACTATACCGCAATGTGCAAATATCACGGCTTTGAAGACTACAGAGGCGGCGGACATTTCAGCGGAAGAATTACCGCAGCAATAGTTGCAGGCGGCGCTATCGCAATGAGTGCACTCGAGAAGAAAGGTATTTTAATCGGAACACATATTTACAAGCTGTCCGATTTAACGGACAGAGAGTTTTCGGATATTAAGAATGATATCTCTGCTTTGAATAAAAAATCATTTGCAGTTCTTGATGAAGAAGTTGCAGAAAAAATGATTAAAGCAATCGAAGATGCAGCAAAGGATGCAGACAGTGTAGGCGGTGTTCTTGAAACCGCAATTACAGGACTTCCCGCAGGTGTAGGCGAGCCCTGGTTTGATTCTGTTGAAAGCATTCTTTCACATGTTCTTTTCTCCGTACCCGGTATCAAGGGTGTACAGTTCGGCGCAGGATTTGACAAGGTATGCGAGAGAGGCTCAAACTTCAACGATGCGTTTAGAAACGAAGACGGAAAAGTTGTTACGGCCACAAATAATAACGGCGGAATTAACGGCGGTATCACAAACGGTATGCCGGTTATCATAAAGTGTGCGGTTAAACCCACACCTTCAATTTATAAAGAGCAGCAGAGCGTTAATCTTAACACACTTGAAAATGCTGACATTGCTATTGAAGGAAGACACGATCCAGCAATCATTCACAGAGCAAGAGTCGTGGTTGATTCTGTATGCGCGCTGGCTGTATACGATATGCTTGCTGCAAGATTCGGAACTGATTATTTTACACAGGAATAAAACATGGAATACGGACTTATAGGCGAACGCCTCGGACACAGCTTTTCGAAAGTGATTCATGAGGAGTTCGGATTTTACGGATACGAATTAAAAGAAATACCGCGTGACGGTCTCGATGCTTTTATGGAAGCAAAGGAATTCAGGGGAATAAACGTTACGATTCCTTATAAGGAAGACGTCATCAAACACCTTGATTTCATCGATGAAAAAGCACGTGCAATAGGTGCGGTAAACACGGTTGTTAATAACAACGGAAAGCTTAGCGGTTACAATACCGATTACTACGGACTTAAAACCCTGCTCGAAGAAAACGGTTTTAATTTACAGGGTAAGAAGGTACTTATACTCGGTACCGGCGGTACCAGCAAAACCGCGTATGCTGTATGCGAAGACATGGGCGCTGCCTTCTTAAGCAAGGTAAGCCGCAGTGCGAAAGACGGGGCTATCACATACGAAGAAGCATACGAGAAACATTCCGATGCGGCATATATCGTTAATACAACGCCTAGCGGAATGTATCCAAACCTTGATGCAAAGCCCATTGATTTAAAGCATTTTACGAGCCTTGAAGGTGTTGCGGACGTAATCTACAACCCCGGCAGAACGAGATTAATACTCGAAGCCAAAGAGATGGGTGTTAAATACTGCAGCGGTTTAAAAATGCTTGTTTTACAGGCAGTTGCGGCATGCGAGTTTTTTACGGGCAATAAAGTACCTGCTAAAAAGGTTGAAGAGATTTATAAAAATCTTTACGACGAAAACAACAACATCGTTTTAACCGGAATGCCGGGAAGCGGTAAGAGCACGATAGGAAAACTCCTTGCGGAAAAGCTTGGAAAAACCTTTATAGATACAGATGCTCTGATAGTTGAAAGAGAAAAAAGAGAGATATCCGATATCTTTGCAACCGACGGCGAGAAGTATTTCAGAAATGTTGAGAAAGAAATTGTTACCGAAGTTTCAACTCTTAAAAACAGCATCATTTCAACAGGCGGCGGAGTTATTTTAAACGCAGACAATGTAAAAAATCTGATGGCCAACGGAACGGTTTTCTTCCTTGACAGAAAGCCTGAAGATCTCGTTCCAACGGACGACAGACCGCTTGCAAACGAAAAAGCAAAGATAATGAAACTTTACGAGGAGAGGCTTCCGATTTACAATTCGACATGCGATTACAAAATCAACGCGGAAGTCGGAATCGACGAAACTGCAGAAGAAATTTTAAGGAGATTACAGTGAAAACAATACGTGTTATAAACGGACCAAATTTAAATATGCTCGGAATCAGAGAGCCTGATATTTACGGTAAAACAGATTATAAATCACTTTGTGAAATGATTGAGAATTATGCGGATGTAATCGGTGTAAATGTTCAGATAATGCAGAGCAATCACGAGGGCGATCTGGTTGACTGGATTCAGGAAAGCTATAAGGCAATTGACGGAATCATCATCAATCCCGGCGCATACACACATACAAGTGTGGCTATTCTTGATGCAGCAAAAGCAGTCGGAATTCCTATGGTGGAAGTACATATTTCTGATGTGGATTCAAGAGAAGAATTCAGACAGGTAAGCTACATCAGAGCAGCATGCATTAAAACAATTTCAGGTCACGGTATAAACGGCTACCTCGAAGCCATGGATTTATTAAAATAGCCAATCGGGGACGGTTCCGTTTTGGCAAAAAAGGCCAAAACGGAACCGTCCCCAAATGGTCACTTTTAGAAATATGAATGTTACGATAGAAAAATCAACTGCATACGGTGAAATTTCAGCTCCGCCTTCAAAGAGCATGGCGCACAGATACATTATCTGTGCAGCACTTGCTAACGGTGAGAGCGTCATTTCCAATGTGGATTTTTCGGAAGATATAAAAGCTACAATCGACTGTATAAAAACTCTTGGCGCAGATGTAAGGGTTGAAGGTTCTACTGTTTATGTAGACGGAAGCAGGAGCATTTTAAGTGCTCCGAGCGAAACACTTACCTTTAACTGCCGTGAGTCCGGAAGTACCATGCGTTTCTTCATGGGAATCGCAATGACACTTCCCGTGGTAAGTGAGTTTTACGGAAGCGAGACATTAAGGAACAGGCCTTTCGGAATATACGAAAACATTTTAAGGAGTGACGAATCTTTATCCTTTGAAAGACAGTCCGATAAGATTGTTATCAAAGGCGGAATCAGAGAAAACGATTTCGAAGTTGCAGGCAATATAAGCAGTCAGTTTATCACAGGGCTTCTTTTAGCATTGTCCATAAAAGGCGAGGGCGGAAGCATAAAACTCATCCCTCCCGTAGAAAGCAGATCATACATCAACATGACAATCCAGGCAATGAATGAGTTTGGAATAAATGTCGGCTGGAAGGATGAAAACACACTTTACGTAGAGAGCGGATGCAAATATATCTGTAAGAAAATCGAAGTCGAGGGCGACTATTCAAACGCTGCATTTCTTGATGCGTTCAATTTAATTGGCGGTAAAGTTAAGGTAAACGGACTAAACGAAAAAAGCCTTCAGGGCGACAGGATTTACAAAGAATATTTTGAGAAACTTTTATGCGAAAAAGCCACACTTGATATTGCAGACTGCCCTGATTTGGGACCCGTGCTTTTCGCAATGGCAGCAGCAAATAAAGGCGGAGTTTTCACATCGACTGCACGCCTTAAAATAAAAGAGAGCGACCGCGGAAGCGTAATGTGCGAGGAACTTGCAAAGTTTGGTATAAGCACGCACATGGAAGAGAACTCAATCGAAATTGGCTGCGGATTAAACTCTCCGACAGTAGCAGTCGACGGTCACAACGATCACAGAATCGTAATGTCGATGGCGCTTCTTTTATCAGCAACCGGTGGTACAATAAACGGTGCACAGGCAGTAAGAAAAAGCTATCCGGGATTTTTTGAAGACATTGAAAAGCTCGGAATTAAGATAAACAAAGAGGATAAAAACATGGAATGGATTAACAAACAAAACGTCCTTATCGTCGGACTCGGACTTATGGGCGGAAGTTACGCGAAGGCACTTAAAAGAATAGGCTGCCGCGTAACCGCAATTGACAAAAGCGAAGAGACAATAAAATTTGCAATCGAAAACGATATTATCGATGACGGAACTTTTAAGGAAGATATCTCCGAATTCGTCAAAGAAGCGGACTGCATTATCCTGGCTCTTTATCCGAACGCCGCAATTGAGTGGGTTAAAAACAACGTAAAAGACATAAAAGAAGGAATCCGCATCACAGACGTTACAGGTGTTAAGAGCTGCATCGTATATGAAATTCAGGATATCCTCGGTGACAGGGCTGAATTTATTGCAGCACATCCTATGGCAGGTAAGGAAACAAGCGGTGTTGAAAGTGCAGACGATCGTATCTTCAGAGATGCCAACTACATCGTTGTACCTACAGATAAAAACAGCGAAGAAGCAATTTTATGGTGCGAGAATTTAGGACAGATTTTAGGCTTTAATAAAGTAAGTATTTTAAGTCCCGAAGAGCATGACGAAATGATTGCATATGTATCACAGCTTACACACTGCATCGCCGTTTCGCTTATGACATGTAAGGATAACGAGCACCTTAAAGATTACACGGGCGATTCTTTTAGGGACTTAACGAGAATCGCAAGAATAAATGAGAACATGTGGAGCGAACTTTTCCACGTGAACAAGGAATCACTGCTTCGTGAGATGGATTTGTTTATCGAAGAAATCACAGGTTTAAGAAACCTCATCGCAGAAGACAATACAGAAGCAATTAAAGAGAAAATGAGACTCTCTACCAAGAGACGTTCAAAATTTAATACAAAATAAAAATGAGAGAATGAATAAAGTTAAGGAAGGCAAGTAAAACCATGAAAATGAATTTCATCAAAAAACTGGCATTACCCGTAGAGGTTAAGGAAATGTGTCCGTTAACCGGCAAGATGGGGGATCTTGTTGATACGAAAAAGGCACAGTTGGAATCTGTATTTGAAGGAAGAAGCGACAAGCTTATACTTATCATCGGACCCTGCTCGGCAGACAGAGAGGACAGTGTAATCGATTACATTTCAAGACTCTGTCCTATCCAGGAAAAGGTAAAAGATAAAATCATCATTGTTCCGAGAATTTATACAAACAAGCCCCGTACAACAGGCGAGGGTTATAAGGGCATGCTTCATCAGCCTGACCCTAATGAAAAGTCCGATCTTTTCAAGGGAATCATTGCGACCAGACATCTTCACATGCGTGCGATTGAAGAGACCGGTTTTGCGTGCGCCGATGAAATGCTTTATCCCGAAAACTATCAGTACCTTGATGACGTGCTTGCATATGTTGCAGTCGGAGCAAGATCCGTAGAAGACCAGCAGCATCGTCTTGTTGCCAGTGGTATTGCGGCACCCGTAGGTATGAAAAATCCTACATCAGGTGATATAAGCGTTATGATGAACGGTATCCTTGCAGCACAGCATTCACACTCATTCATCTACAGAGGCTGGGAAGTTCACTCGGAAGGCAATCCTTACGCACATGCTATTTTACGAGGTTATACCAACAAGCACGGCGAGTCACAGCCTAACTACCACTTCGAAGATCTTATAAGACTCTGCGACGCATATGACGAGAGAGACCTCATTAATCCCGCAGTTATCATCGACACCAACCATTCGAACTCGGGCAAGAACCCGCTTGAGCAGCCCAGAATCATAAAAGACGTGCTTTACTCCACCAGACATGACGAGCGCGTTAAGAAGATTCTCAAAGGCTTCATGGTTGAAAGCTACATCGAGGACGGCTGCCAGAAGGTAGACGGTGGCGTATACGGCAAGTCAATTACCGATCCCTGTCTCGGCTGGGAAAAGACCGAAAGACTTATTTACGAGATTGCAGATTTATTATAAAAAAATCTATTGACACAAATTTTTTGAAGTGATATAAAATTTATCAGAAACAAACCTATGAAAAAGAGTGAGTAGACTTTTCCTCTTTCAGATACAGAGAACCGCCGGTGCTGAGAGCGCGGTATTGAAATGTAAAGTTGAATGGGCTTTTGAGGGCAAAAGGAAACGAAGCAATTCGGAGTATTGGCGCCGGGGAAGGGACCCCGTAAACAAAACCGGCATATGACAGTATGCAATGAGAGGATGCGTCTCGCATCAAGCAGGGTGGCACCGCAGGAAAGATACCTGTCCCGGCATAGTATGAATCTATGCCGGGTTTTTTAATACTTAAAAGAACTGCTGCGAAGAAATCCTTATCGTTGGAATATTGTTGAAACGTAAACAATTTTTTACAACCTGAAAGGAGACAGACATGTCAAAAGAAATCCCTTACAAAATTTATCTTGAAGAAAACGAGATGCCTAAGGCTTGGTACAACCTTCGCGCAGACATGATTAATAAGCCCGCACCGTTACTTAATCCCGGAACATTACAGCCTATGAAGGCAGAGGAACTCGCAGGCGTTTTCTGTGAAGAACTCGTAAAACAGGAACTTGATAACGATACAAGATTCATCGAGATTCCAGAAGAAATCAGAAACTTCTACAAGATGTACAGACCTTCACCTTTGGTAAGAGCTTACTGCCTTGAAGAGAAGCTTCAGACACCTGCTAAGATTTACTACAAATTCGAGGGTAACAATACATCAGGAAGCCACAAACTTAACTCAGCTATTGCTCAGGCTTACTACGCTAAGAAACAGGGCCTTAAGGGCGTTACCACAGAGACCGGTGCTGGTCAGTGGGGTACAGCTCTTTCAATGGCTTGTTCATATTTCGATCTTGACTGCAAAGTATTCATGGTTAAGGTTTCATACGAACAGAAGCCTTTCAGACGTGAAGTTATGAGAACATACGGCGCTTCTGTTACACCTTCTCCTTCAATGGAAACAGAAGTAGGTAAGAGAATCAACGCAGCTCATCCCGGAACCACAGGTTCACTCGGCTGTGCAATTTCAGAAGCAGTTGAAGTTGCAACAAGCACGCCCGGTTACAGATATGTTCTTGGTTCAGTTCTTAACCAGGTACTTCTTCATCAGTCGGTTATCGGTCTTGAAACAAAGGCTGCACTTGATAAATACGGCATCAAAGCAGACATCGTTATCGGCTGCGCAGGCGGCGGATCAAACCTCGGCGGTCTTATTGCTCCTTTTATGGGCGAAAAGATTCAGAAGGGCACAGACTACAGAATCATCGCGGTTGAGCCTGCTTCATGTCCTTCCTTCACAAGAGGCGTATACGCATATGACTTCTGCGATACCGGTATGGTTTGTCCTCTTGCTAAGATGTACACACTCGGCAGTGATTTCATTCCCGCACCCAACCATGCAGGCGGACTTCGTTATCACGGCATGAGCTCCATTCTTTCACAGCTCTACGCTGACGGACTTATGGAAGCAACTACAGCTAAGCAGACAGAAGTATTTGAAGCTGCTGAAATGTTCGCAAGAGTTGAAGGTATTCTTCCTGCTCCCGAAAGTTCACATGCTATCAAAGTTGCTATCGATGAAGCTCTTAAGTGCAAGGAAACAGGCGAAGAAAAGACTATCGTATTCGGTCTTACCGGTACAGGTTACTTCGATCTTGTTGCATACGAGAAATTCCATGACGGCAAGATGGATGATTATATTCCTACAGACGAAGAACTTGCAAAGTTCAGAGCAAACCTTCCTAAAGTAGATTAATTCGTTTAAAACTCTTATAAAACTTTTGTAATAATACAAGGCAGAGGGCTTAAGTCCTCTGCTTTTTTATGTCCTAAAATATTGCTTTCAAAGGGCTTTCAAGTTAAACTTAAGGAGTGTGAAAATGACAATAAAAATATTACGAGGTATATATGAAAAAAATAGGACTTGTAGGTGGTACAGGACCCGAATCGACGGTTATGTACTATAAGAAATTAAACAGCGAGATTGATTTACTGACAAATGAAAAACACATGCCTGATATCGCGATTGAGAGTGTTGATTTCAGAAGAGCGTGGGAATACGTACAGAATGGAGAGACTAGCGAACTGGTAGACTATCTGGCTGAAAAAGTAAACTGTCTGGTTCAAACTAAAGCCGATGTTATTGCATTAACAGCAGTAACAATGCATATGGTATATGACGAAATTGCTGAGAAAACGGGTGTTTCTCTTGTCAGCATTCCCAAAACGGTTTGCGAAAAAATCGTTTCCGAAGGAATCAAAAAAGTAGGTCTTTTCGGAACCGTTGTTACAATGGAACAGGACTACATGAAAAAAGATCTTTTGGAAAACGGTGTAGAGGTTTTTGTTCCGAACGATGAGGAAAGAGCGCTCATTGGAAAAAGAATCTACGAGGAACTTGAAAAGGGCATCGTAAAAGAATCAACCTTGGCAGAACTGACTGAAATTATTAACAGAATGAAAGAAGAGGATGGCATAGAAGGGCTTATTTTAGGATGTACCGAACTTCCTTTAATTCTTAACTCTGATAATTGTCCGGTAAAGTGTTTTGATTCGGTTGAATTGCACTTAAAAAAACTTATTGAGCTTGCGATGGAATAAGGAGAGAATCTTGTTTGATCTGGATGAATACATGAAAAACTTTCTTAATGAAGCCAAAGCGGTTTATGGTGAGCGTCTTTTATATGTCGGCCTTCAGGGAAGTTATCTTCGCGGCGAAGCGCACGAGAACAGCGATATTGATGTGATGGTTGTAATTGAAGGTTTCTGTGTGAAGGATATGGACCTTTACAAAGAAATTCTTAACAGGATTGGCTACAGTGAAAAGTCCTGCGGTTTTATCTGCGGAAAAGACGAAATAAACGCATGGACTCCGCTTGAGACATTGCAGCTTCTTCAAACAACAAAGGATCTGTACGGAAATCTTGAAAAGCTTTTGCCGAAAGCTACAAGACAGGATGAAATTACATATGTCAAAACGAGCCTCGGAAATATTTATCACGAACTCTGTCATCGTTACATTCATGCGGACAGAGAAAAGAGCGTGCAGAAATTCCGCGGAACATGTAAGGGCTTCTTCTTTTTAATCCAGAATATGCATTACCTTGAGAGCGGAGAGTTTGTAAAAACAAAGAAAGAGCTCAAAGAGGCTGTAAGTGAAGAAGACAGAATCATATTGAATATGGCAGAAATTCCTGATGATTATGATTTTGACAAGGAATTTGATACGGTAATCGAATGGTGCAAAAAAGCATTTGCCCTTATCAATTCTATGAATGTTACTGAACAATAGAAAGGAAAAAATGAATATAGAATTAAGACCAATTGATGATACAACAAGAGAGGATTGTATTAAATTAAAAGTCAGTGAAAAACAGTCGTGTTATATTGACACAAATGAAAAATCGCTGGAGGCAGCAGCCGAAAATACCGATGTAGCAAGGCCATTTGTTATATATGCAGATGGCCGGCCGGTAGGTTTTACGATGTTTGCATTTGATGAAGAATATGAAGATCCTAATGACAGATACTGGTTGTGGAGATTTATGATTGATGAAAATCTTCAGGGACGCGGATATGGTAAAGAAGCATTAAAAGTAATCATTGCTTACTTTAAAGATAACGGCGCAAACAACATCAGACTCTCTACGAAGGCTAGCAATGTGAATGCAATCGGTTTATACAAATCTTTCGGCTTTAAGGAAACCGGCGAAGTGAATGACGGAGAAGATGTATTTGAACTTAACTGGTAATCAGGTTTTGAGGTTTCATAATGCTTACGGCAATAATTAGTCTAATCTTTTTATATATTTATCAATTTCCAATGGATGATGCAGCTTTTTTAATATGGCTTGTTTCATTTTTCGTTGGAATATTTATTTGCATACATGCAGATATTTTTATTTTCGCCCTTTTGCTGGAAGCGTTGGGTCAGTCGGTTAGGACCGTATTTTTGTTACTTGTTTTGTGTATTTTAATTATTGTTTTTATCCGTTCGAATAAAAGCAAAAGAAGTTTACAGGAAAAACAACAGGAAAGTTTCGATAACGAGAGGCCGGAATGAAAAATACATTACTTATCGGATTCAAAGGAAAAAATAATTCATCCAATATACTTGTTAGTTCGGTATCTTCAAACCATATTTTATTAACTAATTCTTTTACGGGTTTGAAGAAAGATATTGAGGAGCTTTCTCCCGATTATGATGAAGTTTACTTGGTTGGAGTAAACAAGAATTTAAGTGATTCATTCAGCATTGAGTATGTTGCGGAAAAAGACGGAAAGCGACTGGAATCCAAACTTGATTTGGAGGAGTTGAAAGAACGGTTTGCTTCTTTTATGATCAAGGCAGACATATCGAAAGTTCCGTCCAAATATCTTTGCAACGAAGCGTACTGGTATTTGCTTGAAAATTATAAGGGAAACGTAGTTTTGATTCATATACCGACTGTAAAGAATTTCAAGGAAGAATGGATTGAAAGTTTTAAGAAAGCAATAAATTAATAAGTGGAGCTAAAAAAATGGAAATACTGGAAATAAATAAAGACAGAATAAAAGATATAAAAGGCATCAATGAGCCGTTTGAAATAATTGGAAAATTAAGACCGGCATTTGTTGATGATGAGTGGTCATTTACGGAAGAATTGCTTGCTGATCCATACATGCATTCATATGAAGAAGATGATACGGATTATTCCGAATATGTTGATAATCCTTACAAGACGGTATTCATGGCTTATGAGGACGGTAAATTCGCAGGCAGGATAATCGTCAGAAAAGACTGGAATAAATATCTTTTTGTAGATGATATCAGCGTTTTAAAAGACTTCAGGGGAAAAGGTGTAGGCACAGCGCTTATGCAAAAAGCAGTTGAATGGGCTAAAAAAGAAGGAATGGCCGGACTTGCTTTGGAAACTCAGGACAACAATCTTTTAGCATGCAGATTTTATTCCAAATTCGGATTTAAATTAGGAGCTGTAAATACGATGTTTTATAAAAATTTGGATAAACCTTTCTGTGATGCTACAGCTTTATATTGGTACATGAAGTTTTAATCGTTTATTGGGGGGAATAAATCAAGGCAGGATTATTTAGGCATGAAGGATAATTTGAAAGGAATAATTTGCATAATCATTGCGGCAGCAGGATTTTCTCTGATGACGTTTTTCGTCAGACTGTCGGGAGACATTCCTACAATGCAAAAAGCTTTCTTCAGAAATGCTTTTGCTCTTGTAATCGCAATAATTACGCTACTGGTAAAAAGACAGAAATTTGAAATCAAAAAAGAATTCGGCGCAGATATATTTTTCAGATGTCTTTTCGGAACCACGGGCCTTATTGCAAACTTTTATGCAATCGACAAGCTTGCATTGGCGGATGCGAATATGCTAAATAAACTCTCGCCGTTTTTTGCGATTATTTTATCCATTCCGCTCCTAAAAGAAAAACCTTCAAAGACTGACGTTATAGCAACAATAATCGCTTTTGCCGGAGCACTTTTTATTATAAGGCCTACACCGCAGAACATGGTGCTCGTACCTTCGTTAATCGGTTTGTACGGAGGATTCGGTGCAGGATGCGCATATGCTTTTGTAAGAAGAGCGACTAAGAAGGGTGCGGCAACTCCCGTGATAGTCATCTGTTTTTCGTTGTTCTCATGCATGCTGACTCTTCCTTTTATGGTGTTTAGGTATGTGCATATGACACCACTGCAACTTCTGATCCTTATGGCAGCAGGCCTGTCGGCAGCGGTCGGACAGTTTGCGATAACAAGTGCATACAAATTTGCTCCTGCGAAAAAGCTTTCGGTATTTGATTACATTCAGGTATTGTTTGCGGCCGCATGGGGAATCATTTTCCTTCAGGAAACGCCTACGCTGTTAAGTATTATCGGATATGTAATCATTATCGGAGTGGCTGTAATACGCTGGGAGAAAGCAAGAATAGAAGAAAAATAAATCTATTTATTTTAGGAGAACGCGATGAGCGAATACATTGTCAGAGATGTTCGGATTGAAGACGCCGAACGACTGGTTGAAATCTATTCATATTATGTTTTAAATACAGCAGTTTCATTCGAGTACGAAGTTCCTTCGGTAAGCGAATTTGAGGAAAGAATAAAGCATACTATAGAGAAATATCCATACCTTGTATGTGAAAAAGATAATAAAATAGTTGGCTATGTTTACGCAGGTGCGTACAGTGTTCGTGAAGCGTATACCTGGACCGCTACAACATCGATTTATCTGGATAAGGACTATCGAAGACAGGGTATCGGAGCTTTGTTATATAAGGAAATAGAGAAGCGCCTAAAAGAAAAAGGCATTATCAATCTTTTAGCTGGTGTTGCTTACGTGGAAGACGAGGATGAATATCTCTCGCACGACAGCTGTAAATTCCATGAAAATCAGGGATACACGGAAGTTGCACACATGAAAACCGTCGGTAAGAAATTTGACAGATGGTACGATCTTTTATGGTATCAGAAGAAAATATAAGAGGTGGAATATGACACACAAAGAAAAAGCATTAGTTTATTTTGGTAACAAATTTCATTGTTCGCAGTCAGTTCTGGCAGCGTTTGCAGACGAAGTAGGATTAAGCGAAGAACAGGCATTAAAACTCGGAGCATGCTTTGGCGGCGGAATGCGTCAGGGCGAAGTTTGCGGTGCAGCTACGGGCGCACTTATGGTGTTAGGAATGCTTTACGGTCAGTTCGATAAGGATGATCTTGAAAGCAGAATGACAGCCAATAAAGTAAATGATGAGATGATGAAAAGGTTCAAAGAAAAGAACGGAACATATATCTGCAACGATTTGCTCGGATGTGATATTTCTTCACCTGAGGGAGTTCAGTATTGCATTGAGAATAAACTCTTCACTGAATTCTGCCCCAAGATGGTTGAAAGTGCGATTGAAATACTGGAAGAGATAATTGCGGAAAATAAGTAATTCAGAGGATTTAGGTATGAGTGAAAGAACCTTCCGGGGCACAATCGCTACGAGAGGTCAGATCTGGATGTGTTGAATTGATATTTTAGGAGGAAAACCATTATGAAGAAAATTATGAAAAAACATTTTCCTTTTAAAGACAAACCGAATACAGCCTGTTTTACCTGCAGCCATGTGTTAGAAGAACACAAGCCAATCCTTTATGTATCTCACGATGACGAGGGATACTGGTCGTTTCTCTGTGGCGGAAGTCATACCGAAAAAGACCTTAGATTAGTTGCGCTCGCTGAGATTCTGGACATTGACAGTTCCATGGCTGATTTGGCCGGCCTTGATTACGGACAGTATGCTGAAGCCGAAGATGCGCAGAGCAACTGGATTGTTGGGAGAGAATAAATTGGAACTCATAAAAGAAATATTTGGCAGTGTAAAAATATATAAACTAAAATCACGTGATGACAACAGAGGCAATCTGACATATGTCTGTGATGACAGTATAGACGGATTTAAGGCGAAGGAAACGCGTACATATAAAATGCCCAAGGCGGGAACTTTCTTTGGCATTCATTATCGCGAAGAGATTTCTCCGATGGCTAAGTTTGTAACTGTTATCCAGGGCAAAGGAATGGACTATGTCGTTGATTTAAGAAAGGATTCACCTACATATTTACAATACGAATCATTTGAATTATCAGAAGAAAACAACTTAGCGGTCCTTGTTCCCGCAGGAATCGGACACGCGTTTATATCGCTGGAAGACAATACAATTCAGGTTTATACAATAGACAGAAGCGGAAACGACGGTCACTCAAAACAGATTAATTATGCAGATGAAAAGATAGGACTAAAGCTTCCTGTACCAATCAGCGAGATATCCAATTACGACCAAAACGCACCATTTATAGCGGAATAAAAGGCTTCTTTACCACTTTAATTTGGTAAAATATAATAAAAGAAACATCAAACAATTAGTAAATATTCACAATAAAAAGGACAAAAGGTGGAAAAGTCTGTGAATTCTGCAAATTGTTTCAGATAATGTAGCATGCTATAATCAGTCAAACATAATGAAGAGGGGTCACAATCACGAAGGTAACTTGCGGGGCAGACTTGAAGAAAGGAAGTGATTGTATGAACTACATTATCGAAATCGAAAAAGGTCTTTGGTTTTTAGGATGGTCGCCGCTTGACGGAACCATGCAGACAACAAGTAAAATCGGTCTGGCCTATCGTATGAGAAGAACGGTAGCGCAAAGAACTCTTCCGAAGGTTGTCGAAAAGTACGGTAACGGTCATATTATGGCATCAGCGATTTAACCAAATATATTTAACAAAGCCGGATCTCCCGTCAGTGTACGGGAGATCTTTTTTTGTGCTTTTTAAAAAAATTCAAAAAATTTTAAATTACCTATTGACATAGTAGGTTGAAAGTTGTATTTTATATTTACCGACCAACGAGGTGGGTAAAAGAAAAGCACCGGCTGATGGCTTTAAGTCAGCAAAGAATGAGAGGACAAAATGGCAAAGGATTTTATAATCAATTTTGTAAAAAATATACTGTTGATTCGAATGTGCTCACGATGTCGATGTTGCAGCGTGAATTAAGATGAACAAAGATTCATCAAAAAAGAGAAAATGAATGATTAAAATAATTAACAGTATATAACGAAAGGAAATAAATAAAATGAGCGATTACAGATTTGAAACATTACAGATACATGTTGGACAGGAGAGCCCCGACATCTCCACAGATGCGAGAGCGGTTCCCATCTACGCAACCACATCCTACGTATTTAAGGATTCCAAGACAGCAGCAGGAAGATTCGGACTTACAGAGAGCGGTAACATTTACACCAGACTCATGAACCCCACTTCCGATGTTTTTGAAAAAAGAATTGCAGCACTTGAAGGCGGTATCGGAGCACTTGCTACAGCTTCAGGTTCATCGGCAATCACATATGCGATTCAGAATATCGCAACCACAGGAGATCACATCGTAGCTTCCAAGAACCTTTACGGCGGAACTTACAACCTTCTCGCACACACACTCAAAGATCAGGGACTTACAACCACATTCGTAGATCCTTCCGATCCCGAGAATTTTGAAAAAGCAATTAAGGACAATACAAAGCTTCTTTATGCAGAGACTCTTGGCAATCCCAACTCGGATATTGCAGATCTCGAAGCAATTTCGGCAATTGCACACAAGCACGGAATTCCGCTTATTGTTGACTCTACATTTGCTACTCCTTATCTTCTTCGTCCGATTGAACACGGCGCAGATATAGTGGTACATTCCGCTACCAAGTTCATCGGCGGACACGGAACGGTAATGGGCGGTGTCATCGTTGACGGCGGTAAGTTTGACTGGGCTCAGAATGATAAATTCCCCGGCCTTTCCAAACCCAATCCTTCATATCACGGAATCGTATTTACGGATGCAGTCGGTGCGGCAGCTTATATCATAAAATTAAGAACAACCATCATGAGAGATCAAGGAGCTGCATTATCACCTTTCAACTCATTCCTTCTTATCCAGGGTCTTGAAACACTCTCACTCAGAGTGGAAAGACATGTTGAGAATGCTTTGAAGGTAATCGATTATTTAAGCAAACATCCTCAGGTAGAGAGAGTAAACCATCCTTCAGTTGAAGGCGGAAGACAGAAAGAACTTTATGATCAGTACTTCCCTAACGGAGCAGGTTCAATCTTTACATTTGATATAAAGGGCGATGCAAACACAGCAAGAAAGTTCACTGAAAGCCTTAAGCTTTTCTCACTTCTTGCAAACGTTGCGGATGTTAAATCACTCGTTATTCATCCCGCATCAACCACACACTCACAGCTTAGCGAAGAAGAACTTCTCGATGCAGGTATCAGACCTAATACCGTAAGACTTTCAATCGGTACAGAGCACATTGATGATATCATCGAAGATCTCGAGCAGGCATTTAAAGCAGTTTTATAATTTGATATAATACAGTTTAAAGAATCTAGGATTCGGAAAGGAATTAATCATGGGAAAAATATATACATCAGCAGATCAGTTAGTAGGAAAGACTCCTCTTTTGGAGCTCACACATATCGAAGCAGCAGAAAAGCTTGAAGCTAAAATTTATGCAAAGCTTGAGTACTTTAATCCTGCAGGTTCCGTAAAAGACAGAATCGCCAAAGCCATGCTTGACGATGCAGAAGCTAAAGGACTTGTAAATGCCGATACAACAATCATCGAGCCTACATCAGGCAACACAGGTATCGGTCTTGCTTCCGTAGCGGCAGCAAGAGGATATAAAATTATCATTGTCATGCCCGAAACAATGTCAGTTGAAAGAAGACAGCTTATGAAGGCTTACGGCGCTAGCCTTGAGCTTACAGAAGGCTCAAAGGGTATGAAGGGTGCAATTGCTAAGGCAGAAGAACTTGCAAAGGAAATTCCCAACAGCTTTATCCCTTCACAGTTTACAAACGCAGCAAATCCCAAGGCTCATTTTGAGACCACAGGTCCTGAAATCTGGGAAGATACAGACGGAAACGTAGATATCTTTGTAGCAGGCGTAGGTACCGGCGGAACAGTTACAGGCGTAGGCGAGTTCCTTAAATCAAAGAAGGCAGCAGTTAAGGTTGTTGCGGTTGAGCCCGCAGATTCACCCGTTCTTTCAAAAGGCACTGCAGGCAGCCATAAGATTCAGGGTATCGGTGCAGGATTTGTTCCCGATGTACTTAACACAAAGATTTATGATGAAATCATCGCAGTTACAAACGATGCAGCTTTCGAGACAGGCAGACTTGTCGGAACCAAGGAAGGTGTTCTCGTAGGTATTTCATCAGGCGCAGCACTTTTCGCAGCAATCGAACTTGCAAAGAGAGCAGAAAACAAGGGCAAGAACATTGTTGTTCTTCTTCCCGACACAGGAGACAGATATCTTTCAACAGCTCTTTTTGCCAACTAATTAGAGGTATTTATTTTATGATGGTTTCCACAAGGGGCAGATATGCGCTCAGGGTTATGATCGATATTGCAGAGCATAGTAACGGAAATTATGTTGCCATGCACGAAGTTGCCGCTAGGCAGGACATATCACTTAAATATCTTGAGAGAATTCTGCCGATGCTTGTTAAGGCTAAGTTAATAGAGGGAGTACACGGAAAGGGCGGCGGTTATCATTTGACCAGAAAGCCGTCACAGTATACGGTCGGCGAAATATTAAGACTGACCGAAGGAGATCTCGCTCCCGTAAGCTGCTTAGACTGCAAGGGTCCCGAATGCAACAGAAAGGCAGAATGCAGAACGCTTCCGATGTGGGAAAAAATAGACAAAATCGTAAACGATTATTTTGACTCGGTCACAATAGAAGACCTGATGTACAAAGACATAACAGCCAACATATAAAGAATAAACCGCTCGTTTGGGCGGTTTTTCTTTTGCGTATAATCGGTTGTATCAAAGACATAAAAATGGTAAATTTATTGTAAGAAAATGAATCATAAAAGTTATGAAAAATCTTAAAAAAACCGATAAATAATTAAATGTGTAAAAAAGATGTTTTGAGGTAAAAAATGCCGGGAATCAACGAACTCATTTTACAAATTGAATCAGGTACGCTGGACGACCAGTTCGCCGATGTTTACAAGGACGAAAACGCCATCAGATATCAGAGAATCAGATATACCGATGCTCTAATAAAATTCAGGGATCTTTATAAAACTGAAGATTTCTGTATTTTTTCTGCGCCCGGAAGAAGCGAGGTTATGGGCAATCATACCGATCACCAGCATGGAGAAGTGCTTGCTGCAGGAATCAATCTGGATGCAATTGCAATCGTTAATAAGACCGACAGCAAGCTAATCAGGATTGTATCCGGCGATTATCCCATGATGAAAGTCGACGTAAGCAGCCTCAACAAACAAAAGTCAAAAAAAGGCTCAAGTGAAGCTCTGATAGAAGGTATCTGCAAATATTTCTTTGATAAAGGGTATGCGGTCGGCGGATTCGATGCATATGTTACCAGCGATGTAATAGTTGGCGCAGGTCTGTCTTCCTCAGCAGCATTTGAGACGCTTATAGGAACGGTTGTATCGCATCTTTTTAACAACGGATATTTTAAGGATACAGAGATAGCAATAGCAGGCCAGTATGCGGAAAATGTATACTTCGGCAAACCCTGCGGACTGATGGATCAGATGGCATGTTCGCTCGGCGGTCTGGTGCATGTTGATTTTGCGGATGAGAGCAATCCGATATCGGAAAAGATTATGTACGATTTATCAGACAACGGATATTCGCTCTGCATTACCGATACCAAGGGTTCGCATGCAAATCTGACCGATGAGTATGCAGCCATTCCGAAGGAAATGAAAGAGGTTGCATCATTCTTCGGAAAAGATTATTTACTTGGTGTGACATTAGATGAACTGCTTGCAAACGCTTCTAAAATCCGTGCACAGTTTTCTGACAGAGCACTGCTTCGCGCAATACATTTTGTAAACGAAAATGAGAGAGTTAAAAAAGGTGTTGAGGCACTTAAGAATAATGATACAAATGAGTTTTTAAAACTTGTCAGAGAGTCAGGCAAATCATCGTTTGAGTATCTTCAAAACGTATATGCGGTGAATGATTATCTCAATCAGAATTTGTCTCTGGCTCTTGCAATCAGTGACAGTATTCTGGATAAAAATGAGGAGGCATTCAGAGTTCACGGCGGCGGATTTGCAGGAACGATTCAGGCGTTTGTCAAAAACGAAAACGTACAGGCTTACAAGGAAAAACTTGATGCCGTATTCGGAGATAATTCCTGCCATGTACTTAAGGTACGAAAGTACGGAGGAATAAGGATTTTATAAAATAAATTTTGTGAGGGTTACAATGAGCAGAATATATCTTAACAACGACTGGTATTTCAACGACTCTTTTTCGGATGAAATGTTACAGCCTTCTTATGATTTCAAAAAAAACGAATGTGTGAGAATTCCCCACACCGTAAAAGAAACTCCCCTGCATTATTTTGATGAGCATGAATACCAGAAAATAGCTACGTATTTTAAGGTTTTAAATGTTCCCGAAGAGTGGCGCGACAAGGATGTATTTTTAACATTCGACGGCGTGCTTCATTCGTGTACGGTTTATATTAACGGAAAAGAAGCTGGCTCACACCTTTGCGGATATACTGCTTTTACGATAAATCTTTCAGGGCTTGTTAACATAGGTGTAGATAATGTCATCACGGTTAAAGCCGACAGCAGAGAAGATCAGAACTTACCTCCTTTCGGGTTTGTAATCGATTACATGACCTACGGAGGCATCTACAGAGACGTCTATATCGACGTAAAAGAAAAGGCACATTTCGACGACATTTTTGTATCGGGCGATGCGGAAGGAAATATCCGTGTCGGCATTTCCGCGAGCAAAGATGCCAACGGAATGATTGTCGAAAATTCAATTATTTCCCTTAAGAAAAATGAAGACGGAATACTTGTTTCGGGCGAAGAGAAATTGCTCGGAGAGGGTGAATTCTATCCTGATGAAGGAAAAGAAGAATGCGTTAAAACATATAAATTCGACAATCCCGCACTCTGGGATACAGTGCATCCGAATCTTTATATTTTACGAAGCGTATTAAAGGATGCTGCAGGAAAAATCATCGACGAAAACAAGGTAAGATTCGGTTTCAGAAGCGCGGTTTTCAAAGCCGACGGATTTTATTTAAACGGCGAAAAGTTTAAGATAAGAGGCTTAAACCGACATCAGAGTTACCCATACGTAGGATATGCAATGCCCAAGAATGCGCAGGCAAACGACGCAAAAATTTTAAAAGAAGAACTCGGACTTAACGCAGTCCGTACATCACATTATCCGCAGTCGCATTACTTCCTTGATGCATGCGATGAGATAGGCCTTCTGGTATTCACTGAAATACCGGGATGGCAGCATATCGGAGACGCGGCATGGAAGGATATTGCAGTTGAAAACGTGCGAGAAATGGTGCTTCAGTACAGAAACCACACATCGATTATTTTATGGGGAGTTAGAATTAACGAATCCGTGGATGACGATGAATTTTACAAGCGAACCAACGAAGCAGCGCATGCGCTTGATCCGACCAGACAGACAGGCGGTGTAAGATGCTACAAGAAGTCGAATCTTTTAGAAGATGTTTACACATACAATGATTTTATTCACAGCGGCGGAAACCAGGGATGCGATAAGAAATCCGCGGTTACAACCGACATGAATAAGGGCTATTTTATCAGCGAATACATGGGACATATGTTCCCGACTAAAGCATTCGATTGGGAAGAACACAGACTCGAAGATGCTATTAGACACGCGCGAGTTTTAAATGATGTTTCGGCGAATGAAGATATCGCGGGAAGCTTCGGATGGTGCATGTTTGATTACAATACTCATAAGGATTTCGGAAGTGGCGACAGAATCTGTTATCACGGTGTAACCGATATGTTCAGAAACCCGAAGATGGCTGCATATGTTTATGCGGAAATGCAGGATGAAACACCGGTGCTTGAATTAAGCTCTTCGATGGATATCGGCGAACATCCGGGATGTAATCGAAACGAAACATATATTTTCACAAATGCAGATTCCGTGAAGATGTATAAGAACGATAATTTCATCAAGGAATACGTGCATGAAAACACGCAGTTTAAGAACCTTTATCATCCGCCCATAAAAGTGGACGACTATATCGGAGACGTGCTTGAAAAGGCCGAGAATATGTCACCTGCGCAGGCGAAGGACGTAAAAGATATTTTAAACGAAGTTGCAAAATTCGGGCTTTACAAAATGACGACTTCGGCGAAATTAAAGGCTGCAAAACTCATGCTTTTCCATCACATGAAAATGGATGATGCGGTACAACTTTACAACAAATACGTCGGCGACTGGGGCGGCAGCGCAACCACTTACAGATTCGAAGCAATCAAGGACGGAAAGGTCGTAAAAGAGATTAAAAAATCGCCGATGACAAAGGTCAATTTTGAGATAAAAGCAGACCACACGGATTTAAAAGAAGACAATACTTATGATGTTTCCTGTATAAGAATCCGCGCTGTGGATGAGAACGGAAATCTGCTTAACTATTTTAACGATCCTTTGGTTCTTTCGATTGAAGGTGATGCACAAATCATCGGACCGAAAATCATTTCGCTCTCGGGCGGTATGGGCGGTACATATGTAAAAACTGTCGGAAAAGCAGGAAACGCAAAGCTTACCGTAAGCGATAATTACGGTGAAGAAAAGGGCAGCGTATCTTTTATGATAAATATTTAAGGAAGATTTTTAAGATTCGCGAGGAGGGAAACGTATGAAGCTTGGATTTAAAGAGAAATTCGCATACGGAATAGGAGCGGTCGGAAAGGACATGGTTTACATGCTTTCCGCGAGCTACATCCTTTACTATTATCAGGACATCATGGGCGTATCCGCGTGGGTTATGGGTATCATTCTTCTGATAGCCAGAGTGTTTGATGCGTTTAACGACCCGCTTATGGGAGTTCTTGTTGCAAAGACCAAAACAAAATGGGGGAAATTCAGACCCTGGCTTTTCATCGGTACGCTTACAAACGCAGTCGTACTGTTCTTTATGTTTGCCGCACCGCCCACGCTTAATGCAAAAGGCATGATTGCATACGCAGCTGTATTTTACATTCTCTGGGGCGTTACATACACCATGATGGATATTCCTTACTGGTCAATGGTTCCCGCATTTACAGAGTCCGGTAAAGAGCGAGAAAACATGTCCGCGCTCGGCAGAAGCTGCGCAGGTGTAGGCTCCGCAATCATCACAATCGTTACCGTTCTTGCGGTTGCAGCAATCGGTAATTTTGCACTCGGAAGAACGAATAATAATGTTGTCAAACAATTCAACAATACTTTTGATTATGATGGTGTTACGGCATATGTTGCAGAACTTGATGAAGCAGGCAACACTACAGGAAACGTAAAAGAAATTGCGCATAACCAAATAGATATCAAAGCGGCTTCAAAAGAATTTGAAAATGAGACTTCATTTAATAACAGTAACTGCGATTTTGAAGTAAAGTTTTATAATGAAAAAGGTCACAATAATGCAAAATATATTCAGGATGAATGTACGATGGATATAGTTGCTGATGCGACCAACAATAAGGCGGTTGCGATTGTATATCTTTCAAGCGAGAAATATAACAAAGTCGATGCTGAAGGGGAGATTTTGCTGAATATCAATTCCACAAAGGAAGTTGACCGTCTCGGCTTTAAATATTTCTCACTTATCGTTGCCATTCTTTTCTTTGTATTCATCCTTATTACCTGCCTTTTCATAAAAGAAAAGTCAACAGTGGATGTACAGACTGCAAGCATCGGAGATATGTTCAAGGCGCTTGTTCAAAACGATCAGGCCATGGCGATTGTTATTACGATTGTGCTTGTAAACTCATCGGTATATGTTACTTCAAACCTGCTTATTTACTTCTTTAAATACGATATTGGCGGCGCTTCATGGCAGGGCAATTACACGCTGTTTAATACTTTCGGAGGCGGCATTCAGATACTTGCGATGATGCTTTTCTTCCCGATTATGAGAAAGTTTTTAAATACGCTTAAGATGTTTTATGTATCGGTTATCTCAGCAATATTCGGATATGTCGTACTGCTTGTGATGGCACTCTCGGGTGTTGATTCGGTTTATCTTTTCTTCGTTCCCGGATTTTTCATCTTTGGCGCAGTCGGACTCTTAAACGTACTCGTTACCGTATTCCTTGCAAATACCGTTGACTACGGCGAGATTAAGAATAACAGAAGAGACGAATCGGTTATTTTCTCAATGCAGACTTTCGTCGTAAAACTTGCATCAGGTATTGCAGCACTTGCCGCAGCAATAAGCCTTTCGGTATTTAACATAAGCAAAACAAGTTCAAGTTACGAAGCAATTGACGGCAGTCTCTTAAAAGGTCTGCAGGCAGCAATTGATAACATTAAATCAAGCGGCGGAGTATCCGTATCAGGCGGTTCGATTATAGGACTCAGATTCGTAATGACAGTGCTCCCGATGATAGTGCTTGTAATTGCACTCTTTATCTTTAAGGCAAGATATACGCTGAATGATGAAAAGCTTGCGGAGATTACGGCCAAGATAAAAGAAAGACGCGATACATCCGCAACCGAAAAAGAAGCATAAAAGGATTAAAATATGATACTTACAAAAGACGGCAGATTTGTTCTTCAGACAAACAATACAACATACGCATTTGATACTCTTGTGACGGGTCATTTAGAGCATCTTTATTACGGCGCGCGCATTGATTTTACGAGCGATTTAAAAGAGTTTGAGGTCATAAAACCCAAGCGCGAATTTGCACCCGGAAATACTATTTCTTACGACGAAGAACATTTATCGTTGTCTCCCGAAGATACATGCTTTGAAATATCCTCAACAGGGAAGGGAGATTTGCGTTCTCCTTTTGTCAGCATAATTCATAATGACGGCAGTAGAACAAGTGATTTTATCTATGAAAGCCATGAGATTAAAAAGGGTAAGGAAGCAAGAAAAACTCTGCCCGGTTCGTACGATGAAAACGATGCATGTGAGACACTTGTTATAACGCTAAAAGACAAGAGTTACGATGTAAAACTTTTGCTATATTACGTTGTATATGAAGACAAGGATGTTATTGCAAGATATGCGGATTTAATTAACGAGGGAGAGGAAGAGATTAAGCTTGAGAGACTTTTAAGTTTACAGCTTGATTTAAGTGATTCGGACTTCGATGGCATATTCTTTGCGGGAGCATGGGCGAGGGAAATGCAGAGCTACAGAACGCATATTTCACAGGGTATGCATGTTAGCCGAAGCAATACAGGTACGAGTTCAAGCCGTGCAAATCCGTTCTTTATGATTGCAAAAGAAGAGACCACCGAAGATGTCGGAGAGTGCTTCGGATTTAATCTTATCTACAGCGGAAACCATATGGAAATTACCGATGCGAATTCGTTCGGAAAGGTTCGTATTCAGTCGGGTATCAATGACGAAGGATTTTTATATTCGCTTAAAAAGGGTGAAGTTTTCGAAGCTCCCGAAGCAATCATGTGCTACTCGGACAAAGGCTTTAATCTTTTAAGCAACCGTCTCCATGAATTCGTCAGAGAAAACATTGTCCGCGGTGAATGGAAGAAGAAAGAGCGGCCTGTTCTTTTAAACAGCTGGGAAGCAGCATATTTTAACTTCGATGAAAGCAAGCTCGTAAAACTTGCGAAAAAGGGCGCGGAAGTCGGCATAGAACTTTTTGTAATGGACGACGGATGGTTTGGTGAAAGAGACGATGATACCAAATCGCTCGGCGACTGGACTGTATATGCGAAAAAGATTCCGCACGGGCTCGACGGACTCTGCAAAAAGATTAATAACTTGGGCCTTAAATTCGGACTCTGGGTAGAGCCTGAGATGGTAAACGTTAAGAGTAAACTCTACGAAGCACATCCTGACTGGTGTCTCGCAAATCCGGACACACCGCATTCCGAAGGACGTCATCAGAGAATGCTCGATTTAACGAAAAAGGAAGTCAGAGAATATCTCTTGGAAGCACTTACCAACATATTCTCATCTGCGAATATTGAGTACGTCAAATGGGACATGAACAGAATTTTATCCGATGTGTATTCACAGGGAATGCCTGCTTCTTTTATGGGCGAAGTGGCTCACAGATATGTGCTCGGTTTATATGAAATTCTGGATGAACTGACGAAACGTTTCCCGAAGATTTTATTTGAGGGATGTTCATCGGGCGGCAACAGATTTGATCTTGGAATCCTTTGTTACTTCCCTCAGATCTGGGCATCGGATAATACCGATCCTATCTGCAGAAGCGAGATACAGGAAGGCTTAAGTTACGGCTATCCTTTAAACACAATCGGAGCTCATGTTTCTGCGAGTCCGAACCATCAGACCTTAAGAAAAACTCCGATGAAAACAAGGGCTGCGATTGCTTCGTTCGGATGCTTCGGATACGAATGCAATTTGAATGATTTTTCCAAGGAAGAAATCGAAGAGATAAAGAAAGAAATCGCACTCTACAAGGCATACAGAAGTGTAATGCAGTTCGGTGATTTTTACCGTGGCGGAAAAGGCCCCGCGAAGGCTCTTCCTTCATCTGCTACAAGTGCTTTGTCAAATCCTTCGGGCATCGGTAATTTAAGCGAATGGACCGTTGTTTCAAAGGATAAAAATGTGGCTGTGGGAATGATGCTTAAAAAGCTCGCACTTCCGAATACGCAGAATACGATTTATCATCCGAAGGGGCTTGAAGATACTGCGGATTACCTCTTCGTA
This sequence comes from Lachnospiraceae bacterium, assembly GCA_017538995.1. GTDB lineage: Bacteria > Bacillota > Clostridia > Lachnospirales > Lachnospiraceae > UBA3766. The sequence continues at coordinate 35,483 of JAFYHV010000162.1, forward strand.
AACAAGGAACTTGAATATGATATCAGGGATTTCGGCGATCTGGTAAACATGATTTCTCCGATTCATTTAAAGCAGAATTCGCTTCTTTTAGACATTATTGCGAAGAAGGTTAAGCTTCCGAGCGAAAAGGAGAATTACGTGGCAAATGGTAAGCTTCTCTGTACTGCGGGTGTAAAGCTCTGTCAGGATTTTGCGGGCACGGGATACAATGAAAACGTCCGTTATGCGCAGGATTTCTCCACCAAGATGTACATTATGGAAAAGATTGAGAAAAAAGACGAAGAATCCACGGATTAGGTGGCCCGAACACTTGAAAAATAAGGGAAATTTGTATAAAATAGCACGTGGATTTAAATTACAAGGAGAAAACAAAAATGGGAATGAACGTTGCATGTCTCGATCTTGAAGGTGTACTGGTACCTGAAATATGGATTGCTTTTTCAAAGGCAAGCGGAATCGATGAACTTAAAATCACCACTAGAGACGAGCCTGATTACGATAAGCTTATGAAATACAGACTGGCTATTCTTAAGGAGCACGGTTTAGGCCTTAAGGAGATTCAGGATACTATCGAAAAGATTGATCCTTTAGACGGTGCCAAGGAGTTCTTAGACGAATTAAGAGACAATATGCAGACCATTATCATCAGTGATACTTTTGAGCAGTTTGCAAAGCCTCTTATGAAGAAGCTCGGTATGCCCACACTTTTCTGCAACAAACTCGTTGTAGGTGAAGACGGTATGATTACCGGCTACACAATGCGCTGTGACAAGTCCAAATTAACGACCGTAAAAGCATTACAGAGCTGCGGATTTGATACCATCGCTACAGGCGACAGCTTCAACGATTTAGCCATGATTCAGGCTTCAAAAGCAGGTTTCTTATTCAGATCTACAGAGAAGATTAAAGCAGACTTCCCTGAGATTCCCGCATACGAAGAGTATGCAGATTTACTTGCGGCTTTTAAGAACGCAGCAAAATAATTTTAATATTTGAGCACTAAAAAACCGGACATCTTTGATGCCCGGTTTTATTTATTTAAGCAATTCGTATAATCTCTTAGCCGCTTCGGTTGTATCTTCAAGACTTCCGAACATTGAAAATCTGAAGTATCCTTCACCACATGCTCCGAATCCTTCGCCGGGTGTTCCGACTACCTGGATTTTGTTAAGAAGCAGATCGAAGAATTCCCAGCTACCCATTCCTTCCGGACATTTCATCCAGATGTAAGGAGAGTTCTTTCCGCCGCAGTACCAGATACCTAATTTATCAAGAACTTCCATCAGAATCTTTGCATTATTTTTATAGATATCGATGTTTGCATGAATCTGCTTTAAGCCTTCTTCGGTAAATACCGCAGCGCCGCCTTTCTGGATGATGTAGGAAACGCCGTTGGTTTTTGTTGTACGGTTTCTAAGCCACATAGCGTTGAAATTCATACCGTTTCGCTCAAGGTCTTTAGGAATTACCGTATAGCCTAATCTTGTGCCTGTAAAGCCTGCTGTTTTTGAGAAAGAGCAGATTTCGATTGCACATGTTCTTGCACCTTCGATTTCAAATATGCTGCGAGGCAGGGAATCGTCCTCTATGAAGGCTTCATATGCTGCGTCGAATATAATGACACTGCCGTTCTTATTTGCGAAATTTACCCACTTCTCGAGCTTCTCACGGTCAAATACAGCGCCGGTAGGGTTGTTAGGTGAGCAAAGATAAATAATATCTGCCAGAGTATCGTCATTCGGAAGGGGAAGGAAGCCGTCTTCCTTTGAAGATGAAAGATGAACTATTTTTCTTCCTGCCATTACGTTTGCATCCACATACGCGGGATATGCTGGCTCAATTACGAGAGCGGAAGAGGAGCGGTCGAATAAATCTAAGATGTCGCCGAGTTCATCGGATGCACCGCTTGATACAAATACTTCATCATCGGAAAGATTCACATTTCTTCTCTTGTAATAATTTGCTATTGCACTTCTTAAAAAAGGAGCACCTGCTTCAGGCATATATCCGTGGAAGTTTTCCTTGCAGCTCTGATCGTCTACTGCAGAATGAAGAGCCTTAATTACTTCATCGCAGAGAGGGAGTGATACATCGCCGATACCGAGACGTAAAAGTTTCTTGTCGGGATTGTCCTCGAGATATTTTTTTGTTTTCAAAGAAATGTTGTAAAAAAGATATGAATCTTTTAATTCAGCATAATGCATGTTGGGTGTAATCATTTTAATCACCTTCGTTTTCTATTGATTTGAATATAATTTAATATCGCCTTCGTAAACAAATGTTGCAGGTCCCTGCATTGTAATTTCCTCGTCGGAGGAGATGCTGATTGTGAGCACTCCTCCGTCAAGGATGATGTGGATTGGAGTATCATAATCGCAGTATTTATTTTTGACTGCGGCAAAAGCTGACGCACATGCACCGGTACCACATGCCATGGTAACGCCGCTTCCTCGCTCCCATACACGCATACGAAGTTCGTTTCTTGAAAGTACTTCAACGAATTCAACATTTACGCCGTCGGGAAATGCTTCGTGATGTTCAATTACGGGACCGAGTGTTGTCAAGGGTGCGTTCTCTGCGTCTTTTACGAATATAATCGCATGAGGGTTGCCTGTTGAAACACTCTTGCAGATAACATTTAATGAATCGGTATTTAAATCAAAACTCTTTGAACCGAAAGGCAATTCGGTCTTCTGCAAATTCATGGCAATGTTTGAATAGTTATTTACAGTGTTGGGAATATTTAAAGACAAATCGCCTTTATCTTCACCTTTTCCCATATCTACGGAAACACTCACAACGCTTCCTGCCATTGTTTCAAGAGACAGATATTTGATGCCCGACATAGTGTCGATTTTAAGTTCAGTTTTATCGGTGTACCCTTTATCGTACACATACTTTCCGACACATCTGATACCGTTTCCGCACATCTTTGCTTCGCTTCCGTCTGCGTTAAAAATACGCATCTGAAAATCAGCCTTATCCGAAGGAGAGATATAAATCATTCCGTCAGATCCTGCGCCGAAATGTCTGTCAGACATTTTAATCGATAAATCTTCTATGTTTTCCGGAACTTCGCCGAATACGTATAAGTAGTCGTTTCCGAGACCGTGCATTTTTGTAAAGTGCATTTTCCATTCCTCCTTTAAGTATTTCCCCTAAAATCACTTATTCCGCATCTATTGTTGAGATGCCCATTGTCACTTCTTCTAATACGTCAAGAAGCATTCTTACGGTATCGAGAGAAGTGAGCATTGTAATGTTGTTCTGAGTTGCTTTAAGTCTTATTGCAACACCGTCGCCGTAGTGGTTGCCCGATAATACGGCACGTGTGTTAATAATGTAGCTCACATAGTCCGAGTTGATTGCATCAAGTATTTCGTTGCTGCCTTCAGAGGGCTTGTGAAGTATTCTGGTCTTTACGCCGTGATCTCTTAAAAACTCACCGGTAACGGTTGTGGCTTCGATGTTAAAGCCCATGTTGTAAAATCTTTCAACCAGCGGAAGAGTTTCTTCCTTGTCTTCGTCAGCAACGCTGACCAAAACGGTTCCGTAGTTCTTAAGCTTAAGTCCCGATGCAATCATTGCCTTGTACATTGCACGGTGAAGCTTTTTATCATATCCGATTGCCTCGCCCGTTGACTTCATCTCAGGTGAAAGATATGAATCCATACCGCGAAGCTTCGAGAATGAGAATGCGGGAACCTTTACGTAGTAACGTGATTTTTCCTTAGGATAAATCTCTGTGATTCCCTGTTCTTTTAAGGACTTGCCGAGGCTTACAAATGTTGCGATATCTGCGAGGCAGTAACCTGTGGCTTTCGAAAGGAAAGGAACCGTTCTTGAAGAACGGGGGTTAACCTCGATGATATAAACTTCTTCGTTAGGATCAACGATGAACTGTATGTTGTAAAGTCCGATGATTCCGATTCCGAGACCGAGTCTCTTAGCGTAATCAAGGATTGTGCTCTTAACCTTTTCGGAAAGGCTGTACGAAGGATATACGCTGATTGAGTCGCCCGAATGTACACCGGTTCTCTCTACGAGTTCCATGATGCCGGGAACGAATACATCCGTACCGTCACAAACCGCATCAACCTCGACTTCTTTTCCACGGATATATCTGTCTACGAGAACAGGCTTGTCTTCGTCTATTTCAACGGCTGTTTTTAAGTATCTTATAAGTTCTTCTTCCTTAGCGACAATCTGCATTGCACGTCCGCCGAGAACGAATGAAGGTCTTACAAGTACGGGATAACCGATTTCGGAAGCAGCCTTAATACCTGCTTCGATGCTTGTTACCGCACATCCCTTAGGCTGGGGTATACCGAGTTCTTTTAAAAGATGCTCAAACAGATCTCTGTCTTCAGCTTTATCAATTGCTTCACAGCCTGTACCGATGATGTTTACACCGCGCTCTGCAAGAGGATCAGCAAGGTTGATTGCAGTCTGTCCGCCGAGAGTTGCGATAACGCCTTCGGGCTTTTCAAGTTCGATGATGTTCATTACATCTTCTATGCACAAAGGCTCGAAATAAAGCTTGTCCGAACATGTGTAATCGGTGGATACGGTTTCGGGATTGTTGTTAATGATAATCGCTTCGTATCCTGCTGATTTTATGGTCATTACCGCATGAACGGTAGAGTAGTCGAATTCCACGCCCTGGCCGATTCTGATAGGGCCTGAACCAAGAACTATAACTTTCTTTCTGTCCGATATAACGGACTCGTTTTCTTCCTCGTATGTTGAGTAGAAATACGGTATGTAGCTGTCAAATTCCGATGCGCAGGTGTCAATCATTTTGTACACCGGAACTATCTTATTCGCATGTCTTAAATCAAAGATCTCTTTTTCGGATTTATTCCAGAGAATTCCGATTTCCTTATCCGAAAAGCCCATCTTCTTGGCACTTCTTAAAATGTCGATATCGCCTGCGTTTTTAGCAAGTTCTTTCTCGGCATCCATGATAAGTTTTATCTTTCTTAAGAAGAAAAGATCGATGGCTGTGATTTCGTTGATTTTATCAACATCGGAGTTTCTTCTTAAAAGCTCTGCAATGGCGTAAATTCTGTCATCTGTGCCGATTTTGATGTATGAATAAAGTTCTTCATCGCTCGTAAAATCAAACTTAGGCGAGTGAAGATGGAAGTGACCGATTTCAAGTGAACGAACTGCTTTTAAGAGGCTTTCTTCAAAGGTTCTTCCGATGCTCATTACTTCACCTGTTGCCTTCATCTGAGTGGAGAGCGAGTTGTTTGCATCGGTAAATTTATCAAACGGGAAACGAGGCATCTTTGTTACGACATAGTCGAGTGTCGGTTCGAAAGATGCTGGTGTGTTTGCTATCTGAATTTCATCGAGTGTCATGCCTATACCGATCTTTGCGGATACTCTGGCGATAGGATAGCCGCTGGCTTTGGATGCGAGAGCGGAAGAACGTGAAACTCTGGGGTTAACCTCGATTAAGTAGTACTGGAACGAATTCGGATCAAGTGCAAACTGTACGTTACATCCGCCTTCGATTTCAAGTGCTCTGATAATCTTTAAAGCGCTGTCACGAAGCATGTGATACTCCTTGTTGGTTAATGTCTGCGAAGGACATACAACAATCGAGTCGCCTGTGTGAATGCCTACAGGGTCGAGGTTTTCCATGTTACAGATTGTAATGGCTGTGTCGTTTGAGTCACGCATTACTTCGTATTCGATTTCCTTAAAGCCTTTGATGCTCTTTTCAATCAGTACCTGTTTTACGGGCGAAAGTTCAAGAGCGTTTTTCATGAGAGGAAGGTATTCTTCTTCATTCTCAGCAAAACCGCCGCCTGTTCCGCCAAGCGTAAAAGCAGGACGAAGAACAACGGGATAGCCGATTTTTTCGATTACTTTAAGGCCTTCTTCTATGGTAGAAGCTATATCCGAAGGAAGTACAGGTTCGCCTAATTCTTCGCAGAGTTCCTTGAATAATTCTCTGTCTTCGGCGCGCTCGATACTTTTGCTTTTTGTTCCCAAAAGTTCGCAGCGGCATTCATGTAAAATGCCTTTTTTCTCAAGCTGCATTGCAAGGTTTAAACCTGTCTGTCCGCCGATACCCGGAAGTATTGCATCGGGACGTTCGTATCTGATTATTTTGGCAATGTACTCAAGTGTCAGCGGTTCCATATAAACCTTATCCGCAATGGCGGTATCGGTCATGATTGTCGCAGGGTTTGAGTTGCAAAGAACAACCTCATAGCCTTCTTCCTTTAATGCAAGGCAGGCCTGGGTTCCCGCGTAGTCAAATTCCGCTGCCTGACCGATTACAATCGGGCCGGAACCTATGACAAGTACTTTTTTAATATCAGTTCTCTTGGACATTTTATTATCCTCTAATTAATGTGATTCGTGCATTAAATCAATAAATTCATCAAACAAATATGAGCTGTCCTGCGGACCGGGAGCGCTTTCGGGATGGTACTGAACCGAAAACAATCTGTCCGATTTATTGGACACACCTTCAATTGTGTTATCAAGTAAATTTATATGTGTGATTTCAAGACCCGTATCTTTTATGCTGTCGTTATCAACTGCATAAGAATGGTTCTGTGAAGTAATTTCAATCCTGCCTGTTTTAAGGTTTCTTACAGGATGGTTTCCGCCACGGTGGCCGAATTTTAATTTGTATGTTTTCGCACCGCTTGCAAGTGAGATTATCTGATGGCCGAGGCAGATACCGAAGATTGGATATTTGCCTATTAACTTCTTAATAGTCTCAATGGTTTCAACAACATCCGTGGGATCTCCGGGGCCGTTTGAAATAAACACGCCGTCGGGATTAAGTCTTATGATATCTTCAGCGGTTGTGTTCCAGGGAACCTTAATTACATTGCATCCTCTTCCTGTGAGTGAACGCACGATATTCTGCTTCATACCGCAGTCGATTGCTACGACATTTAAGTTCTTTTTAGGATGTGAAGACATGGAATTATTTCCCGGATAGGAGATGATTTCCTTACAGCTTACCTTGGAAACCGCGTCCTTCGGGATTTCGTTATTTTTTATGATTTGAAGACCTTCTTCAAGCGTTGTGCTCATATTTGTGATGAGTACTTTTCTGCTTCCGAGGTCCCTTATTGAACGTGTGATTTTTCTTGTATCAACACCGTAGATACCGGGTATTTTAAATGCCTTTAAAACTTCGTCGACACTTCTTTCACTTCTGAAGTTTGAAGGCTCGTCATTTATTTCTCTGACGATAAGTCCGCCGATGGTGGGAATCACTGTTTCGTAGTCCTCAGAAGCCATACCGTAGTTACCGATTAAAGGGTAGGTCATAACTACAGCCTGATAGGTGTACGAAGGATCGGAGATGATTTCCTGATAACCGACCATGGAAGTATTGAATACTATTTCGCAAAGCTTGTCTTCGGTATCTCCGAAAGCGTAGCCGTAGTATTCAACGCCGTCTTCAAGTATTATTTTTCTGTTGTAATCTTTCGAGGTTAACATTCTTTATTCCTCATAAAAGTATTAATTATATTTCAGAAATTCTTTTCTCAAATCTGTCTTTTCTTGTGTCTGTAGGAATCGCAGTCGGATATTCTCCACTGAAACAAGCACTGCAGTATTCTGCGTTTCCGCAGAGTGCACCAAGTTCTTCTACAGGTAAGAAACCGAGCGAATCGGCTCCGATAATCTTTGCAATTTCATCCACGCTGTGATGACATGCAATTAAGTTTTCTTCGGAATCGATGTCTGTGCCGTAGTAGCAGGGATGAAGGAAAGGAGGAGAAGATATTCTCATGTGTACCTCTTTGGCGCCTGCTTCTTTTAGCATGTTTACTATACGTCCGCTTGTCGTTCCACGAACGATTGAGTCGTCTATTAAAACTATGCGCTTTCCGCGAACCACGTCTTCGATAGCTGAAAGCTTGATTTTAACTTTATCAAGACGTTTGCCGGGAGCGATAAATGTTCTTCCGATGTAGTTATTTTTGATAAGTCCGATTTCGTAAGGAATGCCTGATTCCCTGCTGTATCCGAGTGCCGCATCAAGGCCCGAATCGGGAACACCGATTACAAGATCTGCATCTGCGGGATGTGCTTTTGCAAGTACAGCGCCTGCGTTAAGTCTTGCGGTATGAACCGATACGCCATCGATAACCGAATCGTGACGAGCAAAATAAATATATTCGAAGATACAGAGTTTTCTGGGTTTTCTTTCGCAGTGTTCTTTCTTTGAAACGATACCGTTCTTTGAAAAAATAATGATTTCTCCGGGTTCAACGTCTCTTACAAACTCTGCGCCGACTGCTTTTAATGCACAGCTTTCGGAAGCTATTACATAAAGTCCGTCGGGAGTTTTGCCGTAACAGAGAGGTCTGAAACCGTAGGGATCTCTCGCGCAGATGAGTTTCTGGGGAGACATCAAAACGAGCGAATACGCACCGTCCAAGGAATACATAGCCTGAGATAGTGCGTCTTCAATTGACCCTGTGAGAAGTCGTTCTCTGGTAATGATATAAGCGATGATTTCGGTATCGCTTGTTGTATGGAAAATCGCACCTGAAAGTTCAAGTGTGTTTCTTAAAGTTGCTGCATTTGAAAGGTTGCCGTTATGTGCAAGTGCCATGCGGCCTTTCTGGTGATTAACCTCGATAGGCTGGCAGTTGCTTCGGTTTGTACCGCCGGTTGTGCCGTATCTTGTGTGTGCTACAGCCATAGTGGCATCAGGGAAAGAATTAAGTACGTCTTCGCTGAAAACTTCGCTGACAAGGCCCATATCTTTGTGGGATGTGAAAACGCCGTCATCGTTTACAACGATACCGCAGCTTTCCTGACCTCTGTGCTGAAGTGCAAACAAACCGTAATATGAAAGTGTGGCAAGATTGCAGGGGTTGGGAGAGTAGATTCCGAAAACCCCGCATTCTTCATGTATGCTCATGATTAACTCCGATTAAAAATTCATCTGATTTTCTTTATAGTGCTTAAGTGCCGCGCCGATAAATCCCTTGAACAAAGGATGAGGTCTGTTGGGACGGCTCTTAAATTCAGGATGGAACTGTACTCCGAGATAGAAATCTTCGTCAGTAATTTCAACTGTTTCAACGAGGTTTCCGTCGGGTGACATACCGCCGATTTTAAGACCTGCATTTGACAATACTTCGCGGTAGTCGTTGTTGTATTCATAACGGTGTCTGTGACGCTCGCTGATTTCCTTTGCACCGTAGCATTCTTCCATCTTTGTGCCTTCGGATATTACGCAGGGATAAGCACCGAGTCTTAATGTGCCGCCCTTGTCGATATCGTCGCTCTGACCGGGCATAAAATCGATAACCTTGTCGGGACACTGCTCATCGAATTCGCCTGAGTTTGCATTAGCAATACCTGCAACGTTTCTGGCGTATTCGATAACTGCAATCTGCATACCGAGACAGATTCCGAAATAAGGAAGATGATGTTCTCTTGCATATTTAGCTGCGAGAATCATTCCTTCGATACCTCTCTGACCGAAACCGCCGGGAACGATGATTCCGTCAAGATGTGAGAGTTTGGCATCGATATCGCCTTTTTCGAGTTCTTCCGAATCAATCCACTCGATGTTTATATGTGTATTGTGGAAATATCCTGCATGTCTTAAAGCTTCTGCAACCGAAAGGTAAGCATCGTGAAGGCCTACATACTTTCCTACGAGACCGATGTTGATACATTCGGTTCTTGCTTCAATGCTTTCAACCATCTTTTTCCATTCGTCGAGATCTGCTTCTTTTGCCTCGATTCCGAGTTCTCTGCAGACTACTGAAGAGAAGTTGGATTTTTCAAGCATTAAAGGTGCTTCGTAAAGTATCGGAAGGGTAATGTTTTCAATTACGCAGTCGGGCTTTACGTTGCAGAAAAGTGAAATCTTTTTAAAGATGGATTCTTCAAGCGGCTCGTCACATCGTAAAACAATGATGTTGGGGTTTACGCCCATTCCCTGCAACTCTTTTACGGAGTGCTGCGTGGGTTTACTTTTATGCTCATCCGAACCGTGTAAGAAAGGTACTAAGGTTACATGGATAAAGAGTGAGTTTTCTCTGCCTACTTCGAGTGAAATCTGACGTACGGCTTCGATGAAAGGCTGTGATTCGATATCACCGATGGTACCGCCGATTTCAGTGATTACGACATCGGCATTTGTCTTTTTGCCGACACGGTAAACGAATTCCTTTATCTCATTTGTGATATGAGGAATTACCTGTACTGTAGAGCCGAGATATTCTCCGCGTCTTTCTTTGTTAAGTACATTCCAGTAAACCTTTCCTGTGGTAAGGTTCGAATATTTATTTAAGTCTTCATCAATGAAACGCTCGTAATGACCGAGGTCCAGATCGGTTTCGGCGCCGTCTTCTGTAACGTAAACTTCGCCGTGCTGATAAGGGCTCATTGTGCCGGGGTCTACATTAATGTAGGGGTCGAGTTTCTGAGCGGCTACTTTAAGTCCGCGTGATTTTAAAAGTCTGCCGAGTGATGCTGCTGTAATTCCTTTTCCAAGACCCGATACAACGCCTCCGGTTACAAAAATATACTTTGTCATTCGAAACCTCCTCACATTAATGTTTGGTATTTATTCAAGTTCTCGTTTTGCCTTATTCAACGGTAACTGATTTGGCAAGATTTTTTGGTTTGTCGATATCGCATTCATTTAACTTCGCAACATAATATGCAAGCATCTGAAGCGGTATAATTTCCACTGCGGCCGAGAAAAGCGTGTCGACCTTGGGAACGTAGATTACATCATTGGCAACTGATACAATCTGATTATTTCCTTTGTATGTAAGTGCCAGCACGTCTGCGCCACGGGCCTTTACTTCAACGATATTGCTTAATGTTTTCTCCATTATCTTTTCGTTGTAACAAAGGGCGACTACAGGTCTGTGTTCCTCGATGAGTGCTATTGTTCCGTGCTTAAGTTCGCCTGCCGCATAGGACTCGGCGTGAATGTAAGAAATCTCTTTCATCTTAAGCGCACCCTCAAGGGCTATTGCATAGTCGGTATTTCTTCCGATGAAGAACATTGATTTGTTGTCGTAATATTTTATGGCAAGCTTGTGAATTTTGGAGTTGGTATCAATGGTTTCCTGTATCTTCTTCGGAAGTGCTTTAAGTGCTGTGAGGAGACGGTTGAATTCCTCGTCGCTTATGCTGCCGATTTTCTTTGCTGTATAAAGAGAGAAGAGATATAAAACAGCGAGCTGTGTGGTATATCCTTTCGTGGTTGCAACCGCAATTTCGGGACCTGCCCATGTATAAAGTGCATGGTCCGCAAGCTTTGCAATTGTACTTCCAACCACATTTACTATTGCTATTGTTTTTGCACCGCGGTTTTTGCATTCCTTCATCGCTGCAATCGTATCGGCTGTTTCACCGGACTGCGAAAGCACAATTAAAAGTGTGTGCTCATCGATTAAGGGATCCGCATATCTAAGTTCACTTGCAAGTTCCGTGATAACGGGAACCCTGCAGAGTTTTTCAATTGTGTATTTTGCGGCACAGCCTGCGTAATATGCAGAACCGCAAGCGGTAATAACAATCTTGTTTACGCTTTCAAGATATTCTTTTGAAAGATCCGTTTCATCGAGTACGATTTCGCCTTCTTTGATTCTCGGTGCAATCGTTGCCTTAAAAGCACGGGGCTGTTCCATGATTTCTTTTAACATGAAATGCTCGTAACCGCCTTTTTCGGCTGCCTGAATATCCCATACGATTCTTGAGATTTTTTTGCTTACAGGCTGGAGTGCAACATCGAAAACTTTTATCTCTTCAGGAGAGATTTCTGCGAATTCTCCGTCCTCAAGATAGATGGCGTTTCTGGTGTATGAAACCAAAGCGGTAACATCCGATGCGAAGAAGTTTTCACCAACGCCCACTCCTAAAATAAGCGGAGAAGCTTCTCTTGCTACATAGAGTTTGTCGGGATCGTCCGCACAGATAACACCTAATGCATATGAACCCTGAAGTCTTGCGCTGGTTTTGATAACTGCTTTTTTGATGTCCCCTTTATAGTACATCTCAAGTAAGTGAACGATTACTTCGGTATCTGTTTCGCTTTCGAAATGATAACCTTTTGCGGTAAGCTCATCGTGAAGCGACATATAGTTTTCGATGATACCGTTGTGAACGATGGCAAATCTTCCGTCGTTACTCATATGAGGATGAGCATTGGTATCACTGGGTGCACCGTGTGTTGCCCACCTGGTATGACCGATACCGGTAGTACCGGGATAATCCTTACCGTCATTTGTTTTTTCACAGAGATTTGCGATTCGTCCCGTTACCTTGGCGATGGAAATTGTTCCGTCATTTATCAAAGCGATTCCTGCCGAATCATATCCTCTGTATTCAAGTTTTTTAAGTCCTTCAAGGAGTATGGGTGAAGCACCCTGAACTCCTGTATATCCAACTATTCCACACATAATTTTTCTCCGTTAATCCTTACTCCCATTCAACCGTTGCGGGGGGCTTGGAAGTAATGTCATAAACGACTCTGGATACTCCCTTGACTTCGTTGGTGATTCTGTTGCTTGCCTTGGCAAGTACTTCATAGGGAAGTCTGGTCCAGTCAGCCGTCATAAAGTCATCGGTAGTTACGGCACGAAGAGCAATTGTTACGCCGTATGTTCTGGCATCACCCATAACACCTACGGAATGAACATCGGTTAATACTGCAAAGTACTGGTTGGTATCTTTTTCAAGATTAGCGTTTGCAATTTCTTCTCTGAAAATTGCATCCGCATCCTGAAGCATTGCAACCTTATCTTTTGTGATATCGCCGATGATTCTTACTGCAAGTCCGGGACCCGGGAAAGGCTGTCTCCAGACTAGTTCTTTAGGTATGCCAAGCTTTGCGCCGACTTCTCTGACCTCGTCTTTAAAGAGGTCTCTTAAAGGTTCGGCAATTGATTCGAATGATATGATATCGGGAAGTCCGCCAACATTGTGATGACTCTTAATAACTGCCGAATCACCTTTGCCGCTTTCGATAACGTCGGGATAAATCGTTCCCTGTGCGAGCACATTTATTTTGCCGAGCTTCTTTGCTTCATCTTCAAATACACGGATAAATTCTTCGCCGATTATTTTTCTTTTTGTTTCGGGATCCGAAACGCCTGTGAGTCTTGATAAAAATCTCTCCTGAGCGTTTACTCTTATTAAGTTAAGTCCGAATTTGCCTTTGAAAGTCTGCTCAACAAAATCTGCTTCATTCTTTCTGAGTAATCCGTGATCCACGAATACACATGTTAAGTTGCTGCCGATTGCGTTGTGTAAAAGGAGAGCAACAACCGATGAATCAACACCGCCGGAAAGAGCAAGCAAAACTTTCTTGTCTTTTAATTCCTCACGGTATTTTTCTATGCAGCTCTTTGCGAAGCTTTCCATCTGCCAGTCTGCAGAGCAGTTACAAACATGGAAAAGGAAATTGTATAAAACCTGTTTGCCGTATTCTGTATGTGTAACTTCGGGATGGAACTGAACTCCGTAAAGTTTTCTTGTTTCATCGCACATTGCGGCGTTGGGACATTTGTCGGTATAACCGATTCTTTTAAACCCTTCGGGAAGCTCACTTACGAAATCCGTATGGCTCATCCAGCAGATGCTCATTTCGGGAATATCCTTAAAAAGAATATTCTCTTCGAATGTCACCATTGTTTTGCCGTATTCACTTGAATTCTCTGCGCTTTCGACTTTTCCGCCTGCCATGTATGCCATAAGCTGGTCACCGTAGCAGATACCTAAAATAGGAACGCCTGCATCTAACAAAGCAGGATCGTAGTGCGGTGATTTTTCATCGTATACGCTGTTGGGGCCGCCGGTAAAAATAATTCCGCTGTAGCCCGCATTTTTAATTTCTTCAACGGAGATTTTGTTGTAAGGCTTAATCTCCGAATATACATGATGTTCTCTGACACGGCGTGCGATAAGCTGATTGTACTGTCCGCCGAAATCGAGGACTAAAATCTTATCGTTCATTTTTACCTCACAATGATGCTTTCACGCTCAGCACCTACAGAAACATATTTGATGGGACATTCGATTTCTTTTTCGATGAAGAGGACGTATTCTTTTGCTTCTTCAGGTAGATCTTCCCACTTTCTCACACCGGAAATATCACATTTCCAGCCCTTGAATGTTTTGATAACGGGCTTTGCATCGTTAAGCGCCATAGGGAAAGGAAAACGGTCTGTTTCTTTTCCGTCTACGATATATTTTGTACATACAGGGATTTCATCCATGTATGAAAGTACGTCAAGTTTGGTAAGTGCAATCTTTGTAGCGGCCTGAACTTCAACACCGTATTTTGTTGCAACGATATCGATAGGTCCGACACGTCTTGGACGACCTGTTTTTGCACCGTATTCAAAGCCTGCTTTTCTAAGCTCTTCAGCTTCGTCACCGAACATTTCGCATACGAAAGGTCCTTCGCCTACACATGTTGAATAAGCTTTTACAACACCGATTACTTCATCAATCTTTGCTGCTGCATAACCCGAACCGATGGGAGCGAATGCTGCGGTTGTATTCGAAGAAGTGGTGTAAGGATAGATACCGTAATCAAGATCACGAAGTGAGCCAAGCTGTGCTTCGAATAAAATCTGCTTGCCTTCTTTATGAGCATTCTTTAAGAAAAGACCTGTATCGGCAACAAAAGGTTTGATTCTTTCACAGTAATCGGAAAGCCATTTTTCAAGGTCTTCCATCGTAAAAGGATCAGCTCCGTATACTTTTGTTAATGTGAGATTTTTCCACTCAAGAAGGTCTGCAAGGTGAGACTTCAATTCTTCGGGATAGAAGAGTTCGCCTGCAAGAATTGTTTTCTTTTGATATTTGTCTGAATAGAAAGGTGCGATTCCCTGTTTGGTGGAACCGTATTTTTTGTCAGCAAGTCTTAACTCTTCAAGCTCATCCAGCTCGCGATGCCAGGGGAGTAAAAGAGAAGCTCTGTCGCTGATTTTTAAGTTTTCGGGTGTGATTGCAACACCTTTCGAAGTAACGTCTTCGATTTCTTTTAAGAGGTTCTCGGGATCGAGAGCCACACCGTTTCCGAGAATATTCACTACACCGTCTCTGAATACTCCGGAGGGCAGAAGATGAAGTGCGAATTTTCCTTTGTCATTGATGACGGTATGACCTGCATTACCGCCGCCCTGAAAACGAACTACAACATCATAATCCTCGGTCAGAAGGTCAACCATTCGGCCTTTACCTTCATCGCCCCAGTTGATACCGACAATTGCGCAATTTGCCATATAAAAATCCTCCAAAAAATCATAAAAAAGAAGACAATGGGTCCTTAATGTTTTTACACATTAAAGACGCCATTGCCTTTTCACCCGTCAAATATACTCTTTTTTTGCTTATTTGTCAATTATTTCAAAAGAAAAAAGTTCACGCGTGAACATGAACTTTTTTCATATTAAGGAAGATTTTTATATGATGTTCGCCAATGTCTATTTTCCGCTGTCGCCATAGTTGGAGAGGGCTCTTGCGGAAGGATCGTTGACGTTGCATCCTTTCCAGGATTTGTTGGGCATCCAGAAGTCTACTATCATCTCAGCCTGGCCGGGATAGTATTTCTCAAAGATTTCCCTGTAAAGAAGCGATTCCTTGGTAAAAGGTCTCGCATGAGTATACGTCTGACTTAAAGCTTTAAACTCGTCGTCGGTATACATTTTTTCTGCATATTCCTTTAAGTAGTCAACCATTGAATGGCCTACGGCATCGGAGAATGCAGCTTTCTCTCTGTAGAGAATATCGTGAGGAAGATAATCGCCTTCAAAAGCATGACGAAGGAGATATTTTCCTTTTTTGTATTTGTTTAATTTGAGTTCGGGATCGATTGACATTACATATTCAGCAAAATCAAGATCGCCGAAAGGAACTCTGGCTTCGAGAGAGTTTACGCTGATACATCTGTCGGCACGAAGCACGTCGTACATGTGAAGCTCTCTGACACGCTTTTTGGATTCTTCCTGGAATTCATAAGCGTTCGGAGCAAAGTCCGTATATTTGTAACCGAAAAGTTCATCGGAGATTTCACCTGTCAAAAGTACACGAATATCTGTCTGTTCGTGAATTGCCTTGCAGAGAAGATACATACCCATGCTCGCACGAATTGTAGTGATATCGAACGTTCCTAAAAGATGTATTACATCTTCAAGTGAATTGATGACATCAGCGGGAGTCATGTAAACTTCCGTATGGTCGCTTCCGATATAGTTGGCAACTTCTTTCGCATATTTTAAATCGATTGCATCCTCGGTCATACCGATTGCAAAAGTTCTGATAGGCTTATCGCTCTTCTTGGCTGCAATTGCACATACTAATGATGAGTCAAGACCGCCTGATAAAAGAAATCCGACCTTGGCATCTGCGATAAGTCTTTTTTCAACACCTGCGATAAGTTTTTCACGAATGTTTGTACAGATAACATCGAGTGAATCGCTGTGCATTTCCTTAACTTCCGTCATATCACGGTATTTAATAAACTCACCGTTCTTGTAGTAATGTCCGGGAGGGAAGGGCATGATCTTATCGCATATTCCGACGAGGTTCTTTGCTTCGGAAGCAAAAAGAATTACGCCGTTTTTATCATATCCGTAATGAAGCGGACGGATTCCTATGGGGTCTCTCGCCGCGATATATTCATTGGTTTCTTTGTCGTATAAAATAAGGGCAAATTCGGCATCAAGCATTTTAAACATTTCTGTGCCGTATTCTTTGTATAAAGGCAAAAGGATTTCACAATCCGAATCACTTTTAAATGTATAGCCCTTTTTAATAAGCTCTTTTCTTAAAGCTTCAAATCCGTATATTTCACCGTTGCAGACAACGTAGTTTCCGTCTAATTCAAAAGGCTGCATTCCGGCTTCCGTCAGACCCATGATGGAAAGACGCTGAAATCCGAGCAGACCATAACCCGTATCTATTATTTTCATTGCATCGGGACCTCTTGATACGGTTTTATCCAGTCCCTTCTTTAGTACATCCTCATCTGCGCTCACGTCGCAGTAACCCATAATTGAACACATTTTTTAATCTTCCTTTAAAGTATTTTTAGGTGTCCGGCCCCCGCAGGAGTCGGACACCGATAAGTATTAAATATTTTTATTCAACGTCCTGAAGTGCATCGAAACCTTCTTCACCGGTACGAACCTTTACAACGTTTTCAACGTCATATACAAAGATCTTTCCGTCGCCGATATGTCCGGTATAAAGGACTTTCTTGGCTGTTTCGATTACGTCTCTTACAGGAACTGCACTGACTACGATATCTACCTGAATCTTAGGCAGTAAGTTTGCTTCAATCTGTACTCCTCTGTAGTATTCCGGTTTGCCCTTCTGTACGCCGCATCCTAAAACATGGGATACTGTCATACCGGTAATACCGAGTTTCATCATTGCTGTCTTCAAAGACTCAAACTTAGCTTCTTTACAGATGATCTCAACTTTGGTGTATTTATGTCCGTCGCCTGAGAATGTGGGCATTTTCTTAACTTCAACAGCTTCTGCAACGGGAGTGTCGCCTGTAACGGCAACAACCGGTTCGCCTTCTGCGCCTTCTTCGATATATTCGGGTAACATTGCAAATCCTGCATATGCCGAAGGAAGACCATGTTCTGTAGCATCAAGACCAGTTAATTCTTCTTCTCTTGATACTCTTAAGCCAACGATGGCTTTGATAATAAAGAATGCGATTGTAATTGTAACTACGGTCCAGCCTGCTACCGATACGAAACCGAGTAACTGGATTCCTAAAAGCTTAAATCCGCCGCCGTAGAACAAACCTGCCATCTGAACACCGTTTGCATCTGCGATTGAATAACCGGGAGCCGAAGGAGTAGCGAATAAACCTACAGCGATTGTACCCCAGATACCGTTCATACAGTGAACTGCTACAGCACCTACGGGATCGTCTATTCTTAAAACATAATCAAGGAACCATACACCGAATACTACAAGTAAACCTGATACTGCACCGATGCAGACAGCGCCTGCACAGTCAGTTACATCACAGGGAGCTGTAATTGCTACCAAACCTGCAAGTGATGCGTTTAAGCACATCGAAACATCGGGTTTCTTATATTTGATCCATGTGAAGATCATACAAACAACCGTTGCAACAGCGGGAGATATGGTTGTTGTAAGGAATATAGATCCTAACTGAGGAAGGCTTGTTGCAGCCGCACCGTTGAAACCGTACCAGCCGAACCAGAGGATGAATACACCCAGAGCGCCGATTGCGATATTGTGGCCGGGGAAAGCGTTAACCTTAACGATCTTACCCTTTTCGTCTTTTGTGAATTTACCAATACGTGCACCAAGGATTTTTGCACCGATTAAAGCGGAGATACCGCCAACCATGTGAATTGCCGTGGAACCTGCAAAATCATGGAAGCCCAGTCCTGCAAGCCAGCCGCCGCCCCAGATCCAGTGAGCTTCGATCGGGTAAATCAAAGCCGAAATAACAGCTGAATAGATACAATATGATAAGAATTTGGTTCTTTCAGCCATTGCTCCGGAAACGATGGTTGCTGTAGTAGCACAGAATACCAGGTTGAAAACAAAGGATGAAAAATCAAAATTATCATATGATGTGAAGAGGTCAAATCCGGGTTTACCGATAAATCCGAATAAATCCTCGCCCATGAGCAATCCGAAACCGATTGCTATAAATACTACGGTACCGATACAGAAGTCCATCAGGTTTTTCATGATGATATTTCCTGTATTCTTAGCCCTCGTAAAACCTGCTTCAACCATTGCGAAGCCTGCCTGCATCCAGAATACGAGAGCAGCACCGATAAGGAACCAAACTGAGAACACTTCGTTGGAAACTGCTTCTTTCACTGTCATTAATAAAGTCTCATCCATATTATTCATCTCCTTTGTAGTGATTTAACGAAGCAACCCCCCAATAAGTGTTCGTTAATTTTTATACTCCGAATAATAAATCCGCATATGACGGGAACGGCCAGTATTCTTTGGATGTAAGTGTTTCAGCTTCATCACAAAGGGCTCTTAATTCCGCCATCTTGGGAAGAATCTTATCGCGAATCATACCGGATTCTTCGATAATGTCGCCTGCATTTGAAAGTGCAGCGATTTCATCCTTAAGTTCATCTGTCTTTGTATATGCTGCATCTGTAATAGCAGATAATTTCTTAACAAGACTGAGTTCGTATGAATCAGGAATGGAAGAACCGATGCTCTGCTTTAATGCAACTCTCTGAGCAAGGTCTCCGACATATTTGTCGATTGCGGGAGCAATCTGTGTCTTTGACATAACAACCATTGTATTAGCTTCGATTGTTACGCTCTTGCAGTAGTTCTCGAGCATGATTTCGCATCTTGATTCAAGCTCTGCCTTGGAGAATACTCCGTGTTTTGTAAGCATTGTGACGTTCTTCTCATCAAGAAGGTGAGGCATACAGTCGGGTGTTGTCTTGTAGTTTGAAAGACCTCTTACTTCTGTAGCTTCTTTTACCCAGGCATCGTCATAACCGTTGCCGTTAAAGATAATTCTTTTATGAGCTTTAATAGTCTCTTTGATAAGAGCATGAAGATCATTTTCAAAATCTGATGATGCTTCAAGTTTGTCTGCGAAAATCTGAAGTGATTCTGCAACAGCTGAGTTAAGCATGATGTTTGCACATGCGATACTGTTGGAAGAACCGAGGCTTCTGAATTCGAATTTATTGCCTGTAAATGCGAAAGGTGATGTACGGTTTCTATCCGTTGTATCCTTGCTGATAGGAGGAAGGATATCTACACCGAGCTGCATTTTCTGCTTAATCATATCTGTGTAAGGCTTGTCATTTTCGATGGCATCGAGTACTGCGTTGAGTTCGTCGCCAAGGAACATTGAGATGATTGCGGGAGGTGCCTCATTAGCGCCTAATCTGTGGTCGTTACCTGCGGTAGCAACTGCAAGTCTTAAAAGATCCTGATAATCATCAACTGCCTTAATTACTGCACAAAGGAATAAAAGGAACTGTGCATTTTCATAAGGTGTAGCACCGGGTGACAGGAGGTTCTGTCCGAGGTTTGTGGACATTGACCAGTTGTTGTGCTTACCTGAACCGTTAACTCCTGCGAAAGGTTTCTCATGAAGGAGGCATACGAGACCGTGCTTAAGTGCTGTCTTCTGCATGATTTCCATTGTTAACTGGTTGTGGTCTGTAGCGATATTTGTTGTCTCGTAGATAGGAGCAAGTTCATGCTGTGCGGGAGCAACTTCGTTATGTTCTGTCTTTGCGAAGATACCGAGTTTCCAGAGTTCTTCGTTAAGATCTTCCATGTATGCCGCAACTCTGGGTTTGATAACACCGAAGTAATGGTCATCCATTTCCTGACCCTTGGGTGATTTGGAACCAAAGAGTGTTCTGCCTGTCATCTTAAGGTCGAGACGTTTGTCGTACATTTCTTTGGTTACAAGGAAGTATTCCTGCTCAGGACCAACCGATGTACGTACGTTTTTAACCTGATCGTTACCGAATAATTTAAGAATTCTCAAGCACTGCTTATTCAAAGCTTCCATGGAACGAAGAAGAGGAGTCTTCTTATCAAGTGCATGTCCGCTGTAAGAACAGAATGCTGTGGGAATACATAATGTTTTTCCTTTGATAAATGCGTAGGATGAAGGATCCCAGGCTGTGTAACCTCTTGCTTCGAAGGTTGCACGTAGGCCGCCTGAAGGGAAAGAAGATGCATCGGGTTCGCCCTTTATCAGTTCTTTTCCGGAGAATTCCATCAGCACGCCGCCGTCGGGAGCGGGAGAGATGAAGCTGTCATGCTTTTCAGCTGTAACACCAGTCATAGGCTGGAACCAGTGAGTATAATGTGTAGCTCCTTTTGCAACTGCCCATTCCTTCATAGCCTGAGCAACTACGTCTGCAACGCTCGGATCAAGAGGAGTGTCCTCGTCGATTGTTTTCTTTAATGATGCAAATACCTTTGCCGGAAGTACGGCTTTCATTGTTCTCTCGTCAAATACGAGACTTCCGAAAATATCATTAATCTGTGCCATATTTATATTCCTCCGTTTTATTATTTTTGTTTTTATTTTTAATATTTTGAATACTTTTTATTTGGGATTTTTTATTATAGGGTAAAAGAAAAGACGCCTTAAATGTTTTAAACACTTAAGACGTCTTTGCCTTTTATAATGGGTATATTATTTTTTTATTTATCGATTAGCAAACACCCTGTGCAATCATTGCATTAACTACTTTCTTGAAGCCTGCGATGTTAGCACCTGCTACGTAGTTGCCTTCCATGCCGTATTCCTTAGCAGCATCATCGATGTTGTGGTAAATACCAACCATGATACCTTTAAGTTTGGAATCAACTTCTTCGAAACTCCATGAAAGTCTTTCGGAGTTCTGGCTCATTTCAAGAGCTGATGTAGCAACACCACCTGCGTTAGCAGCCTTGCCGCCTACGAAAGGAACGTTGTTTGCCTGGAAGTACTGAGTAGCTTCGATTGTTGTAGGCATGTTAGCACCTTCTGCAACATACTGAACACCGTTAGCTACGAGCATCTTAGCATCTTCGATATCGAGCTCGTTCTGTGTAGCACAAGGAAGAGCGATATCAACTTTGTACTGCCATACACCATGCTCACCGTTCTTCTTCTCGAAGTACTGAGCTGAAGACTTAGCTGCTGCATATTCTGTAAGACGTGCTCTCTTAACTTCCTTAACCTCTTTAAGAAGTGCAACATCGATTCCTTCGGGATCATAAATCCAGCCTGTGGAATCTGAAACTGTAACAACCTTTGCACCTAACTGCTGAGCCTTCTGGCAAGCGTAGATTGCAACGTTACCTGAACCGGAGATTGCTACAACCTTACCTTCCATCTTATCGCCATGGCATTTAACCATTTCTTCTGTAAGATAAAGAAGTCCGTATCCTGTAGCTTCTGTTCTTGCAAGTGAACCACCGTATGTAAGTCCCTTACCTGTAAGAACGCCTTCGTATAAGCCTTTGATTCTCTTGTACTGACCGAACATGAAACCGATTTCTCTTGCACCTGTTCCGATGTCACCTGCGGGAACGTCTTCGTCAGCACCGATGTATTTATTTAATTCTGTCATAAAGCTCTGACAGAAAGCCATGATTTCGCGATCTGATTTACCCTTAGGATCGAAGTCTGAACCACCTTTACCACCACCGATAGGAAGTGTTGTAAGAGAGTTCTTAAAGATCTGCTCGAAACCAAGGAATTTGATGATACCTAAGTTTACTGAAGGGTGAAGTCTTAAACCTCCCTTGTAAGGTCCGATTGCGTTGTTAAACTGTACACGGAAACCTCTGTTAACCTGAACCTGTCCGTTGTCATCTACCCAGGGAACTCTGAACATGATCTGACGATCGGGCTCTGTGATTCTCTCTAAGATGGCAAGCTTACGATACTTTTCTTCATCCTGATCAATAACGGGACGGAGTGAATCGAGAACTTCTGTTACAGCCTGGATGAATTCGGGCTGGTCAGCGTCTCTTTTTTTGATTTTCTCAAGTACCTCATCAACATACGACATAATAAAAAATCCTCCTTAAAAATCTTGTGCATAAAAGAAAAAGAGCCTTTAATGGATAAAGTAATACCACTTCCATTAAAGACGCCATTGCCTTTATCACATAATTTAATTGACTATTTTTTGGAAAGGACTGTAAGTCGCTTTCGCTTCATGCATTGAATACTACATCAGCAATTTTTGTTTGTCAACACTTTTTTTGCAAAAAATATTTTCGAAAAAACCGAGTCGAATCCTTAGAATATGAATGTAGTGGTGTAAAGAGCCAGAACAAGTCCGGCCATTATTATGATAATTCCGATGACGGGAAAAATTTTTTCAGGCCCGGTAAGTTCACTGACCTGTTTGTTTCTGGTTGCAGGATTGGCAATCATTAAAACAATGCCGAGTAAGATGCAGAATGTTGCAACAATACATAAAACAGACTGGAAACCGACGGTACAGTCTATCATTAAATACTGATCCGTATAACTTTTATAAAAGCCTTCGTAAGTTTTGGCATCCACGCTGTCGCCGAAAGTTCTGGAAACAGTAGTATCAACCGAGCGTACTTTTCCTTTTATAAGAACGGGAGTATTTTTGGATTTAAGACTTTTTGAAGCTCTTACAAAATAGACAGCATTATTTTCATTGTCAGTTGCCGCATAGTAATATTCTTTTCCGGTCGGAATAAAACCGTAAGAGTTTGTTACTTCTCCGATATATGTAATATCATCTATTTCAATCTGAACATACTCGCCTTTATTTACAATTCTTTCTGCATCTTTTAGGGGAATGATTCCTGTGTAATGAATAATATTAAGAAACGCATTTATGACATACGCCAGAAGGCCACCGCCGATTAAAATTATTGAAAGTATTGTCGAAACTATTTTTTTCTTTTCCATATTTTTCCCCTTAAAAACAAAAAGCATTTTTGATGCGTTTGAAAAAATTTTCCCCTTTTACAGAAAAACAAACTCACAAAAATGTCTCTTTTATAATACAGTCTTTGTAAAAATATCTCAATGCTTTTTAAGAAATTTTTTTATTTCACCGACATATCGTGCGAATGCTTGACACTGCACCGAATAAATCAATATACTCAAATTGTATGAGGTGGTTATTTTATTGAAAGTGAATACTGATGAAAAAAACTGATAATACAAAAAAATCAAAAATTTTATTTATCGGATTGCCGGTTCTTATAATTATTTTAATTGCATTGATTATCGTTAATTATTTTATCCTTCCGCCGAAAACTTCGGATAATGCAGCAAAGTATAAGTATTACGGTTATAATTTTTTACAGCTCAAATCCATCACTGATGATGAGGATAAGGTGATAATAGAATTCGGTTCATTGAATTTCAATTTTAATTATTTCTTCAACAGAAATAAAATCGAATCTTCAGGTAACGATTTTGAATTTATCAGATGGATTGGAAATTTTGACCCGTATTCCAATACAGAATCTTTTCCGGATTATTACATAATTTCAACACTGACATCCAATTATATGGTTATATCCAAAAGTCCGGAAATGAAAACCAAAGATTTATATAGCTTTAATTATGATATGGAATATCAGGATGTTACAATTCAATTGCGATTCTTCGAAAAATATGAAAACGCCCAAATATATATGAGCAAAGATTATATTAAAAACAATGAGATAAAAAAAACGGAGCAAAAAAAACAAGCTTATAACAGTTATGATAAAGAATGGAATTCTATAGAAAAATATACTATTTATAATGGCGTTACCATAACTACCGAAGAATAATTTTTTCTTCAAAAAATAAAAATTTTTTTCTTGACAAGAAAATATTTGTGGGTGTATAGTACTCGCAAATGAGCAAAGGTGTTCGTTTAAACACACAGTGTTTGAATGAGCGCCTTTTTCTTTTTGTTACAAAAATGAAAGGAAGATTTT
This sequence comes from Lachnospiraceae bacterium, assembly GCA_017538995.1. Lineage (GTDB taxonomy): Bacteria > Bacillota > Clostridia > Lachnospirales > Lachnospiraceae > UBA3766. Next base: position 59,948 of record JAFYHV010000162.1, read on the forward strand.
TGTTATGAGAATGGAAGGTGAAGTCAGAATTCCGTCCGGTTGTGCTATTGCGGCCGTTATCTCAAAAGACGGAAATAAAATGTCCGGCCAGAAAATATACGAGTGCATGAAACCCATGCATGATCGTTCCAACGGTCTCGGCGGTGGTTTTGCGGGCTACGGAATCTATCCGGACTATAAAGATTTTTATGCATTTCATATGTTCTTCGATGACAGAAATACAAGAAAGTCATGCGAAGAATTTCTGAAGGAAAGATTTGAAATCGTCAAATCGGAAATCATTCCCACAAGAAAAATTCCGGCTATTACAAATGAACCGGACATATGGAGATATTTTGTCGCTCCGCTTAAAAGCCAGATGGAAAAAATGCAGGTCGACGAAAAGGAATTTGTTGCGAGAAGCGTAATGAAAATAAACACCGAAATGAAAGGTGCTTACGTTTTTTCTAGCGGCAAAAACATGGGCGCATTCAAGGCTGTTGGTTTCCCTGAAGACGTCGGAGTATTTTACAGACTCGAAGAATACGAAGGATATTCATGGACCGCACACGGCAGATATCCTACCAACACTCCCGGCTGGTGGGGCGGCGCACATCCTTTTACACTGCTTGATTATTCAATAGTTCATAACGGCGAAATTTCTTCCTATGACGCGAACAGAAGATTTATTGAAATGTTCGGATATAAATGTAACCTCCAGACCGATACCGAGGTAATTACATATATTATGGATTATCTTATAAGAGTTAAAGGTCTTACTTTAAATGAAGCTGCAAGCGTTATTGCAGCGCCTTTCTGGAGCACTATTGAAGGCAAGGAAAACATCGAAGAAAAAGAAAAACTTACATTCTTAAGAACAGTATTTCCTTCGCTCCTTGTAACAGGTCCGTTCTCAATTGTATTCGGATTTAACGGCGGTCTCATGGCTCTTAACGACAGACTTAAATTAAGATCCATGGTTATCGGCGAAAAGGACGATAAGGTTTATATCGCCAGTGAAGAAGCAGCCATCAGATCCATGGAACCCGATGCGGAAAACATCTGGGCACCCGCAGGCGGCGAACCTGTAATTATTAAAGTAAAGGAGGGTGCATACTAATGAGTATCAGATATGTATATCCTGAATTCGAAGTGGTACGAAACGAAAACCGATGCATCACCTGCAGGGTTTGCGAAAGACAGTGTGCCAACGAAGTTCATTCATATAATGAAGACAAAAAAGTAATGATAAGCGACGAAACAAAATGCGTCAATTGTCAGAGATGCGTATCGCTTTGTCCGACCAGAGCATTAAAGATAGTAAAGAGCGACTGCACTTTAAGAGAAAACGCCAACTGGCAGAACGATACCATAAAAGAAATATACAAACAGGCAGGAAGCGGCGGTGTGCTTCTTTCATCAATGGGTAATCCCAAGCCCCTTCCCGTTTACTGGGACAAGATTTTAATTAATGCTTCCCAGGTTACAAACCCGCCCATCGATCCCTTAAGAGAGCCGATGGAAACAAGAGTATTCTTAGGTAAGAAAAATGCAGGTTTAGAGAGAGACGAGAATGGGAATCTTAAATGTGAATTATCTCCCCAGCTAGAACTTGCAATGCCTGTAATGTTCTCGGCTATGAGCTACGGTTCCATAAGCTACAACGCACATGCATCACTTGCAAGAGCAGCTACGGAGCTCGGAATCCTTTATAACACAGGTGAAGGCGGACTACACGAAGATTTCTATGTATACGGTCCCAACACTATAGTTCAGGTTGCATCAGGTAGATTCGGTGTACATGAGGATTATCTTGAAGCAGGCGCAGCTATAGAAATCAAGATGGGCCAGGGCGCAAAGCCCGGTATCGGCGGACATTTGCCCGGTGCCAAAATTGTCGGAGATGTATCGAGAACACGTATGATTCCCGAAGGAAGCGATGCGATTTCTCCCGCTCCTCATCATGATATTTATTCAATCGAAGATTTAAGACAGCTTGTCTTTTCACTTAAAGAAGCTACCGATTATAAGAAACCCGTCATCGTAAAAGTAGCAGCGGTTCACAATATCGCAGCTATCGCAAGCGGTATCGCACGAAGCGGTGCAGATATCATTGCAATTGACGGTTTCAGAGGCGGTACGGGCGCAGCTCCCACCAGAATCAGAGATAACGTTGGTATTCCTATTGAACTTGCACTTGCAAGTGTTGATCAGAGACTTCGTGACGAAGGTATCAGAAACAATGTTTCACTGGTTGTAGGCGGTTCAATAAGAAGCGCTTCGGACGTAATCAAAGCCATCGCACTCGGTGCAGATGCTTGCTACGTTGCAACTGCAGCTTTACTTGCACTCGGCTGTCACTTATGCCGTACATGTCAGAGCGGTAAATGTAACTGGGGTATCGCAACACAGCGTCCCGACCTTGTAAAGAGACTCAATCCGGATATCGGAAGCGAAAGACTTGTAAACCTTATGACTGCATGGCGTCATGAAATCATGGAGCTTATGGGCGGTATGGGTATTAACTCTATCGAAGCACTTAAGGGCAACCGTCTGATGCTTCGCGGAGTAGGTCTTAACGAAAAAGAACTTGAAATCTTAGGCATTTCACATGCAGGAGAATAATAATGAAAAGAGTATATGTTAACGAAGAATGGTGTCTCGGATGTCACCTTTGCGAATATAACTGTGCATTTGCCAATTCAGGCTTAAGCGACATGGCAGAAGCACTCAAAGGAAAACAGATTTATCCCAGAATCCATGTCGAAGGCGATGAAAAAATTTCATACGGTGTATCCTGTCGTCACTGCGAAGATCCTATGTGCGTTAAGAGCTGTATAGCAGGCGCAATCAGCAAAGTTGACGGCGTGGTACAGATCGACAGAAGCAAATGTGTCGGATGCCTTACATGCGTTCTGGTATGTCCTTACGGAGCACTTGCACCTTCGAAGGAAGGCACAATGCAGAAATGCGAACTCTGCCTCAAGAATTCCTGCGGAGAGCCCGCATGCGTAATAGGATGTCCAAACAAGGCCATAGTATATGAGGAAAGAGACTAAGATTATGAGCAATTATTGTATTATCGGAAACGGTACCGCTGCAGTAGGCTGTATCGAAGGAATAAGAAGCGTTGACCAGGAAGGTCAAATCACTGTAATATCCAAAGAAAACCATAAAGTTTACTCAAGACCGCTGATTTCCTACCTTCTCGAAGGAAAGACCGATGTCGAGAGGATGAAATACAGAAAAGATGACTTTTATGAGAGTGAAAAGTGTGTATTTTTACCCGGAACATCTGCTGTAAAAATCGACAAAGAAGGTAAAACGGTTGAAACTGACAAAGGAGAGAAAATTCCTTTTGACAAGGTTTGCGTGGCAACCGGTTCATCACCTTTCGTGCCTCCTTTTGAAGGACTCGATCAGGTTGAAAAGAAGTTTTCTTTTATGACTTTAGACGATGCGCTTTCATTAAAGGATGCGCTCACACCCGACTCAAAGGTACTTATAATAGGTGCTGGTCTTATCGGTCTTAAATGTGCCGAGGGAATCAAGGACCTCGTAAAAGAAATCACAGTCTGCGATTTAGCAGACAGAATCTTATCGAGTATTCTCGACAGCGAGTGTGCAGCCATAATGCAGAAGCACCTCGAGGAAAACGGAATCAAGTTTATGCTTTCCGATTCGGCCGTAAAGTTTGAGAAAAACAAAGCTTACATGAAGAGCGGAGCAGAAGTTGATTTTGACGTACTCGTGCTTGCAATCGGTGTAAGAGCAAACATTTCGCTCATAAAAGATATCGAAGGCGAAGTTAACCGCGGTATCGTAGTTAACACAAAGATGGAAACATCCGTAAAAGATATTTATGCCGTAGGCGACTGTGCAGAAGGTTATGATTCATCAATTGGAGGAAACAGAGTCCTTGCAATTTTACCCAATGCTTATATGCAGGGCTTTACAGCAGGCGTAAACATGGCAGGCGGAGACAAGGAATTCACCAATGCCATTCCGATGAACTCAATCGGCTTTTACGGTCTTCATATTATGACTGCAGGCAACTACGACGGCGAATGCTTTGAAGAGAAGCGCGACGGCGTTTTGAAGAGATTTTTCGTAAAAGACAACAAGCTTATAGGATACATGTTAATCGGCGAAACAGACAGAGCCGGAGTATACACATCCATGATCAGAGAACAGATTCCTCTTGATACGGTGGATTTTGAACTTCTTAAAAAAGTTGCCACGACTTTTGCTTTTTCAAGTGAAAATCGTAGAAAAAAGTTTGGAGGTGTGGTATAAAAATGATGATTGATGCTAAAGAACTGGGTTATAAAGATATAAACGAGAAACTTCGTGAAGCAGGCAGTGAATGCGAAATCGAAGGGTGCCTTGGACAGCGTTTTATAGCTGCCGGAATGTCCGGTAAAAACATCAGTATCAAAGGTGTTCCGGGCAATGCTCTCGGTGCATATTTAAACGGTGCAACAATTGATGTTTTTGCCAATGCGCAGGATGCTGTGGGCGATACCATGAACGCAGGTAAAATCGTTGTTCACGGTAATATTGGAGATGCTGCCGGATATGCGATGAGAGGCGGCAAAATCTTCGTCGAAGGTGATGCGGGATATCGTGCCGGCATTCATATGAAGGCATATAAGGAAAAGGTTCCCGTAATGGTAATCGGCGGATGTGCAGGAAGTTTCTTGGGTGAATACCAGGCGGGCGGAATCATTACCGTTCTCGGTCTTGATGCAGAAGAAAAGAACAAAAAGATCGTCGGATTCTTCCCCTGCACAGGAATGCATGGCGGAAAAATGTATTTAAGATCCGACTGCGCAGATGTTCAGTTTCCCGGACAGGTCATCGTAAGTCATGCTAACGGCAAAGACCTCGAGGAATTAAAACCTATACTGGAAGAATACTGCAAAGAGTTCGACCTTGACGCAGAAGAAATTCTCGATGCCGAATTTACCGTTCTTACACCCGACAGCAAAAATCCCTATAAACAAATGTATGTAGCTAACTAATAATACGGGGCAAAATCTCTCTGCCCCGTAAAACAATATATGTTTTGAAAGGACGAGGGGTATGAGATATTCAAAAGAAGAAGTAATGCAGTTTGTAGAAGAGGAAGACGTAAAATTCATACGTCTTGCTTTTTGTGATGTTTTCGGCAAACAGAAAAACATTTCGATTATGCCGAAAGAACTTTCCAGAGCATTCAAATACGGAATAGCTTTTGACGGTTCCGCTATAACAGGTTTCGGAGATGAGACACATTCGGATCTTTTAATTCATCCCGATCCCGAAACACTTGCTTTTCTCCCCTGGAGACCCGAGCACGGCAAAGTTGTCCGTATGTATTCAACCATTACATATCCGGACGGCAGACCTTTTGAATGCGACTCAAGAACTCTTCTTCAGAATGCTATAAATGAAGCCGAAAAAGAAGGACTTACTTTCTATTTCGGTGCTGAACAGGAATTTTATCTTTTCAATCTTGACGAAAACGGAAATCCTACCAAAGAACCTTACGACCATGCAGGATATATGGATATCGCTCCCGATGAAAGAGGCGAGAACATCCGTCGTGAAGTGTGCTTAACTCTCGAACAGATGGGCATTCGTCCCGAAAGTTCACATCACGAAGAAGGTCCCGGACAGAACGAAATCGACTTCCGTTATTCCGATGCCATGACTGCGGCTGATAATGCAATGACATTCCAGACCGTTGTAAAGACAGTGGCAGGCAGAAACGGAATTGTGGCAGATTTCGGAGCAAAGCCCTTAAAAGGCAAACCCGGCAACGGATTTCATATCAATATTTCCGTAAAACCCAACGACAACGAAGAAAATATGAAGAATCTTTTAGCAGGTATTCTTGATAAAGCGGTTGAAATGACTGCGTTCTTAAATCCTACCGAAAGTTCCTATGACAGATTCGGAGAAAACAAAGCTCCGGGTTATGTTTCGTGGTCCAAAGAAAACCGTTCACAGCTTGTAAGAATTCCCGCAGCAGTCGGAGAGTATAAAAGAATCGAACTTCGTTCTCCCGATCCTACGGCAAATCCTTACATTGCATTTGCACTTATTATTTATGCGGGCCTTCACGGAATCAAAAACAAACCCGAACTTCCCGAAGAGTCCAACATTAACTTATACAAAGCTGATGAAGAAACTTTAAAGAAGTACGAAAAGCTTCCTTCAAGTCTCGAAGCAGCCAAGAAGATCGCTTCCGAAAGTGATTTTATACGAAATCATATTCCTTCCGAGATACTGAATATTTATCTCAAATAAACCCACTTAAAAGGGCATTTATTTTAGTGCCGTATCCTAAAGGAAGGAGGAGATGCAATGAGCCTTGAAGAGCGTGATTACAGCGTACTCGTGGTATCTGCCGCAGAAAAATTTAATACTGTGATATCGGAATTGCTCTCCGAATCGGGATACAGACAGATTAAGTATGAATCTTCCGTAACAAGCGCTCAGAGGGCATTCGCCGAAAGATTTTATGATTTTGTTATTATCAACTCGCCGCTCCCCGATGATGTGGGAAC
>JAFYHV010000163.1 GCA_017538995.1 Lachnospiraceae bacterium
GCAGCCTGTGCTGCGGCAAGTCTTGCAATAGGAACTCTGAAAGGTGAACATGATACATAATCAAGCCCGATCTTGTCACAGAACTCTACTGACTGAGGATCTCCGCCGTGCTCACCGCAGATACCAATGTGAAGGTTAGGATTAACGGGCTTACCGAGTTTGATAGCCATCTCCATAAGTTTACCAACACCGGTCTGGTCAAGCTTAGCAAAAGGATCGTTCTCAAAGATCTTTGTATCGTAGTAAGCTTCAAGGAACTTACCTGCATCGTCTCTTGAGAAACCGAATGTCATCTGTGTAAGGTCATTGGTACCGAAGCAGAAGAAATCAGCTTCTGTTGCAATCTCGTCAGCTGTAAGAGCAGCTCTGGGGATTTCAATCATTGTACCTACTTCGTATTTAAGATCAACGCCTGCAGCTTTGATTTCTGCATCTGCTGTCTCAACTACAATCTTCTTAACAACCTTTAATTCCTTAACATCACATACAAGAGGAATCATGATTTCAGGCTTCATGTTCCAGTCGGGATGAGCCTTTGAAACATTGATAGCTGCACGAATAACAGCCTTTGTCTGCATCTTTGCAATTTCAGGATATGTAACTGCAAGACGGCATCCTCTGTGACCCATCATAGGGTTAAACTCATGTAATGAATCGATGTATTCTTTAATCTTTTCAACACTCTTGCCCTGTGAATCAGCGAGTTTCTGAATATCAGCTTCTTCTGTAGGAACGAACTCATGAAGAGGAGGATCAAGGAATCTGATAGTAACAGGACATCCTTCAAGAGCTTCGTATAACTGTTCGAAGTCACCCTGCTGATAAGGAAGAATCTTTTCAAGAGCTGCTTCTCTTTCTTCTTCCTTGTCTGAGCAGATCATTTCACGGAATGCAGCAATTCTTGATTCCTCGAAGAACATATGCTCTGTACGGCAAAGTCCGATACCTTCCGCACCGAGTTCTCTTGCTTTCTTAGCATCAGCAGGAGTATCAGCGTTTGTACGAACCTTAAGTGTTCTGTATTTGTCGGCCCATGTCATAACACGTCCGAACTCACCGGCAATCTTTGCATCTACTGTTGCAATCTTACCGTCATAAATATTTCCTGTTGTACCGTCGATTGATAACCAGTCGCCTTCATGGTATTCCTTGCCTGCAAGAGTAAACTTCTTGTTAGCTTCGTCCATAGCGATTTCGCCACAACCTGATACGCAGCATGTACCCATACCACGAGCAACAACTGCTGCGTGAGATGTCATACCGCCACGAACTGTAAGGATACCCTGAGCAACCTTCATACCTGTAATATCTTCAGGTGATGTCTCAAGTCTTACAAGAACAACCTTCTCACCTCTGCCTGCCCATTCTTCAGCATCTTCTGCAGAGAATACGATACGTCCGCAAGCAGCTCCGGGTGAAGCGCCAAGACCTTTGCCTGCAGGTGTTGCAGCCTTAAGTGCAGCCTGATCGAACTGAGGATGAAGAAGTGTGTCAAGGTTTCTGGGATCAATCATTGCTACAGCTTCTTTTTCTGTTCTCATGCCTTCGTCTACGAGGTCACATGCAATCTTTAAAGCAGCCTGAGCTGTTCTCTTACCGTTTCTTGTCTGAAGCATGTAAAGCTTTCCGTGCTCAACGGTAAATTCCATATCCTGCATATCTCTGTAATGATTTTCAAGAGTTTTGCAGACATCTTTGAACTGTGCGAATGCTTCAGGGAACTTCTCTTCCATTTCAGCTATCTTCATGGGAGTTCTTACACCTGCAACAACGTCTTCGCCCTGTGCGTTTGTAAGGAATTCACCGAATAAGCCTTTGTTTCCTGTAGCGGGATCTCTTGTAAATGCAACACCGGTACCACAGTCATCACCCATGTTACCGAAAGCCATTGACTGTACGTTTACTGCTGTACCCCATGAATAAGGGATATCGTTGTCACGTCTGTAAACGTTAGCTCTGGGGTTATCCCATGAACGGAATACGGCTTTGATTGCACCATATAACTGCTCCTTGGGATCTGAAGGGAAATCTGTACCGATTTTTGATTTATATTCAGCCTTAAACTGATTAGCAAGTTCTTTAAGGTCATCAGCAGTAAGTTCTACGTCCTGCTTAACACCTTTCTTTTCCTTCATCTGATCGATGAGTTCTTCGAAGTATTTCTTACCTACTTCCATAACTACGTCTGAATACATCTGGATGAATCTTCTGTAGCAGTCCCAAGCCCAACGGGGATTGTTTGACTTCTCAGCGATAACTCCTACAACGTCCTCATTAAGACCAAGGTTAAGAATTGTATCCATCATACCGGGCATTGATGCTCTCGCACCTGAACGAACGGAAACAAGTAAAGGATTCTCAAGGTCACCGAACTTCTTACCGGTAATTTCTTCCATCTTTAAAATATACTCATCAATCTGAGCCTTAATCTCAGAATTAATTTCTCTTCCATCCTCATAATACTGAGTACATACCTCTGTTGTGATGGTAAATCCCTGAGGCACAGGCAAACCGATATTGGTCATCTCCGCAAGATTGGCGCCCTTTCCGCCAAGGAGATTACGCATATCAGCGCTACCTTCTGTAAATAAATATACCCATTTCTTTGCCATACCTATTTGTTCCTCCTTTGAAACTCAGATTTTGTAAAACTTACAATAACGGCAAATAAAAACTAGGAACGTATCTTTACGTTCTTAATTTTCCCTAATAAGAAACGGCCTTAAATAACCGTTAAATATTCAATTCCTAGGTCTCGCCGGGATATATTTCAGAATAGAAATACTTTTCTTTCCCGTGAAACCTAAAATATTATATCACAAGAGAATAATTAGTTCCATAATTTTTTACACTTTATGTGAACTAATTTTTATCCTTCAAATTCAACTATGGCAGCCGTGCTTCCGTCCGGATTAAGATAAATATATCTTAATGTAACGGTATCTTTTACATTTGAAGGGATTTTAACCATATCTATTGTTCTCTGTTTAACATCATCTGTAAAATAAGCATCGGTTTCTGCCTGAACATCTCCGACATTATATGCATATGTATAAGTATAAGTAAGTTCATTTCCCACACATTCACATGTTAAATCAGTATATGCATCAGGATTTGAAGCAAGTAACTGTTCTGCGTTTACATCCCAGTAATCAGTTCCGAAAGTGGACTCGAAATAATACTGAACAGTACCTTCCTCGGCATCTGTTTCAAAAGCTTTATATTCGGCATCCATATCCTCATAAGCCACAACATCGGCTGCTACGGAACCGTCATTGTTATAGTAAATAAACTCCATTTCCATGGGGTCTTTAACATCAATTAAAGTACGTATGGCATCAAAGAGTTTTCCTTTTGCGGATTCTGTGTTTGTTTCTACTACAGCCTGTGCATCTCCGAGATAATCTGCATAATAATATTCATAAATCATTCTGTTACCGGAAAATGATACTTTCATATCCGTATAAACATTCTTGTATTCATCGGGAAGATTCGAAAAACTATCTAAATACATTTTATTCTCAGGAGCTGCGAAGAAAGCTTCCAGATTTTCATAAGCATACTCTTTTTCGGGAGCAGTCTCTTCTTCCGGTTCTTGTTCTGTATCTTTATTTTCATTATTCAGACTATTGTTTAATTTTTCTGCAGATTCTTTAAATGCTTCAATGTCAAAATCATTCTCAATATCAACACCCATATCTTCTACATACAAAGCCTCGGTTTCAGGTTCATTCTTAGAAGATGAAAGGTCGGGAAGTCCGCATGCAGCAAGAGCAGCAAAAGCAACGGCCGAAACAATTATTAAATACAGTCTTTCTTTTTTCATTTACTCATTTCCTTTCGTTTTTTATACATAAAAACCCTCATTTATTAATTAAACGAGGGTTTTATACAATGATTAAAAAGTAAATTTATCTGCAAAGTATGCATCAAGATCTGCTATGGCTACTCTCTCCTGCTCCATGGAATCACGAAAACGTACGGTTACACAGTTGTCGTTTTCGGAATCAAAGTCATAAGTAATGCAGAAAGGAGTACCGATTTCATCCTGTCTTCTGTATCTCTTACCGATATTTCCTCTGTCGTCGAATTCACAGTTATACTTCTTGGAAAGCTCTGCAAAAATCTTCTCTGCGCCTTCGTTAAGCTTCTTTGATAAAGGAAGAACACCAATTTTAACAGGTGCAAGTGCAGGATGGAAACGCATTACTGTACGCATATCGGGAGCTTCCTCAGTACCGAGGTTTTCTTCATCGTAAGCTGCGCAAAGAAATGCAAGAACAACTCTGTCACAACCGAGTGAAGGTTCAACAACATAAGGAATGTATTTCTCATTTGTTTCATCATCAAAATATGACATATCCTGTTTGGATACTTCCTGATGCTGTGTAAGGTCATAATCTGTTCTGTCAGCGATACCCCAGAGTTCGCCCCATCCGAACGGGAATAAGAACTCGATATCTGTTGTACCCTTTGAATAGAAGCAGAGTTCTTCAGGATCGTGGTCACGAAGTCTCATTTCGTCTTCTTTGATGCCAAGGCTTAAGAGCCAGTCACGACAGAAGCCTCTCCAGTACTGGAACCAGTCAAGGTCTGTACCGGGCTTGCAGAAGAATTCAAGCTCCATCTGTTCGAACTCTCTTGTTCTGAAAGTAAAGTTACCGGGTGTGATTTCATTTCTGAAAGACTTACCGATCTGACCGATACCGAAAGGAACTTTCTTTCTGGAAGTTCTCTGTACGTTCTTAAAGTTAACGAAAATACCCTGAGCCGTTTCAGGTCTTAAATACACTGTGTTCTTTGCATCCTCGGTTACGCCCTGGAATGTCTTGAACATAAGGTTGAACTGTCTGATATCAGTAAAGTCATGCTTACCGCAGGTAGGACAGGGAACAGCATTATCTTTAATAAATGCCATCATTTCATCCTGTGAAAAAGCATCAATGGGCTTGGGTAATGTAATACCCTTTTCTTCTGCGAAATCTTCAATAAGCTTGTCTGCTCTGAATCTTTCGTGGCACTGCTTACAATCCATTAAAGGATCGGAAAAACCGCCGAGATGGCCTGATGCAACCCATGTCTGAGGGTTCATTAAAATGGCACAGTCAACACCTACATTGTAAGGGTTTTCCTGTACGAACTTCTGCCACCATGCTTTTTTAACATTATTCTTAAGCTCTACGCCGAGATTACCGTAATCCCATGTATTAGCAAGACCACCGTAAATTTCGGAGCCGGGATAAATAAAACCTCTGCCTTTTGCAAGAGCTACAATTTTGTCCATTGATTTTTCCATTTGTATCCTCCGGTATTAAAACACTTGTTTTTCTTATTATCTTTAAAACATTTTACAATTATACATATATGATAAATTAATGTCAAAGCATTTATCAGTCAATCAGTAAAAGAGACGTAAACTTTCTGTCAAAAGTAAATTCCGACACTTCCTTTGCAAACGAAATAAGTTCATTCTCACTCTCTTCCGACAGTTTAAAAGAAAAGACTTTGTTAACGGGCGATTCGATTATAAAATTAACCGCCTTTATCACTCCGGGTGCGAATCTGTTTTCATCAGGCGGCGGAAGTTCACCGTTTAACTGGATTGCTTTTATCTCAAACACCGCTCTGGTAAACTTAAGCGAATGTATGGGGTTTTCAAGCACTCTCACGCCCTGATAAAGAAGCCTTAAAAGATCCGCATCGTCATTGTTTTCTCTCGAATAATAATCAGCTATTTCAAGAAAATACATTCCGTAGTAAGCCATTGTTATATCGGAACGCATACCTTCAAAATAATCGTCTATAAAAGCTTCTCTTAAAGAATAAGCGCTTCTTCCGGCAAACAAAGTAAATCTTCCGAAAGCAAACGGATTGGTTGCTGCCGAAAGAATTGAATTCTGTCTTCTCGCGCCTTTGGCGAAAACAGAGATTTTACCTTTTTCTTTTGTGAGAATTACAACTCTTCTGTCAAATTCACCGCTCGGTTCCTGTTTTATAACCATACCGGTCACAGACAAAAGATTATCAGAAAGATTATTCATCCTTATCCTCAGATATAAATCCGAAATTCTTTAAAAGAAACTCTGAATCTCTCCAGTTTTCTTTGGTTTTGACAAAAAGTTTTAAATTGACTTTTTTATCAACCATCTTTTCAATATCGATTCTGGCCATAGAGCCTATTTCTTTTATCTTTGATGCGCCCTTACCGATTATCATGCCCTTGTGGGTGTCTCTTTCACATATAATGCTTGCTTCTATATCGCAGACATTTTTAGAAAAGCTCATTGTTTCAATAACAACTGCAATTCCGTGAGGAATTTCATCTCCCAAACATCTTAAGCATTTTTCTCTGATAATCTCTGATACAATCTGTCTTTCAGGCTGATCTGTCAGAGTCTCGGGATCATAAAAGAAAGGTCCTTCGGGAATAAATTTTTCGAGCACTTCAAGAAGCGTATCAATATTCTTTCCGTTCTTTGCAGACAAAGGAATAACATCCGCAAAATCCATCTGCTTCGAAAAGAGTTCAATAGCCTTGAAAACCTTTTCTTTTTCGTACTTGTCAGTCTTTGTTAAAACAAGTATTACCGGAATACTTACAGTACGCAAAAGAGAGAGGATGTTTTCATCCTGCTCTCCCAAATGAGGGTCTGCCTCTGTTAAATAGAGGCAGACATCCGATTCATTAAATGTTCTTTTAGCTGCAGATACCATGCTTTCGCCGAGTTTGTTCTTCGCTTTATGAAGTCCCGGTGTGTCTACAAATACCATCTGAACATTGCCCTTTGTATACACTGTCGAAATTCTGGTTCTGGTTGTCTGTGGTTTGCTCGATGTAATGGCAATTTTCTGACCGATGATTTTATTCATCAGCGTGCTTTTCCCTACATTGGGTCTGCCGATAATCGATACAAATCCGGATTTAGTTTTATTTTCCATGTTACTCCGATAAATTATTTATTTTCTTCGGTTTTAACTTCTTCTTTCTTATCTTCTGCTTTGGCTTCTTCTTTCTTTTCTTCTGCTTCAACCTTTTCTGCTACCGTAGCAAGTTTTTCTTTATCTTTCTTAACCTTTTCAAGATAAGCCTGATCTTTTTTTGCTTTCTTTTTTGCTACTTTTACGATGATGAGTACAACAATCAGGATAATAACTACAGGTATAGCAAGGCAGATAAGTCCGCGGATGATGTAAGGAAGGTTGATGATAAGTCTGATAAAGAAATCTCTTGTATCAACTAATACATCCTTAACGCTTGTAGCAAAACCTTCTTTAAGTTCCTGTCCGGGTGTCTTTTCTTCAATTACGGTAGGTGTAAGAACTTTAACTTCGTTAATGTTGAAGTTAACAGTAGCGTAATCTACAAGATCGTCATAAACTCTTAACGAAGATTCCATTGATTCGATATTGTATCTTACTTCTGTAAGTCTCTGTGTAAGGTATGTGATATCTTCGATTGTTTCAGCTTTTTCAAGAAGAGCAAGTAAGCTTTCCTGCTCAGCCTTGTACATTTCTTTTTTGCTTTCGGTATCAACATAACTTAAAGTAACGTCTCTTGTGGATGTTGTCTTCTGGGTTACGTTTCCGATGCCTGAAACATTATTTACAAAGCCTTCCAAAGCAGTGTCGGGAACACGAACGGTAATTGTTGCGTATTTGCTCTGGTTGGAATTGTTGTAAAGACTTCCGTTGTATGAATATTCGCTTTCAATGTATCCGCCGACTGAATTGATCTGATTGCGAAGGTTTGCAATAGTTTCATCAAAGCTTACAGTCTCTATTGTCATATCAACAGTCTTTATAAGCTTTCTGTTCTGTGCTACGGAAGCATTTGCCTGAGTCTCGGTAATCGGTGTAGACATGTTACCAACGCTGTAACTGCCTTCTTCATCATAATAATATTCTGCTTCGGTAGCATATTCATAATCATCGTAATAATCATATGCCGCACCGGCTGTCGCAGGGGCTTCGTTTAAAGCATATTTTGCATCTGAAGTTGCAGTAGTGTAATTGCCTCCACATGCAACCATCGTTGAAGCCATAGCAATCATTGCGCCTGTCACAGTTAATTTTTTAATCAGTTCACTTTTCTTCATAATCTTTTCCTCCGTTTAATTTCCGATAATCTCCGAAATTTTTCTCGTTTGATACATATACGAAACCAAAACAGTTATTTATGGGAAAAATTTTAATTTTTTATACAAGATTTAAAACTTTGTCAAATAAGCCCTCGTTTTCCTTGATTTTTCCTTCGGCTCCTACTACGCAGATGTACTCTTTTTCGAATGCTGCTTTTATTCTTTCAGCAAGATCTCTGATATCTTCCTTGCTGCAGGATAATATCTCATCTCTGGCCTTCTGTCTGTCTTTCTCTTCCACACCTGTCAGATAGTAAACACAATTTGCCTTACCTTCTGTAGATGCGGTCTGAGGTACATCGATATCGGAAATAGCTCCGATTATAAACTGATTCATCTGTCTGTCGCTGCATTCAAAATTTTCTACATAATCAGCAAGTTCTCTGTAAATTCTGAGAGTATTATTAATATGCGGATCTCTGTATGATACAAGCGAGCAAAGTCCCGACATCGTAAAATTGGCAAAGCATCCGTATGCACCGCCCTCTACTCTGACATTGTTCCAGAGATAATCATAAGCCATTATCGTTCTTAAAACATTGAATGCACCGGTAAATTTATATCCTTTCGAAATATATTCACCCGACATTGCAACGAACTGAACCTGACCCGGGAAAATAAAGGCTTCATTTCCTTCATTGCAGTCAACTTCTATTCTGCTCTTTTCAAAATCACCTTTGTAAAGGCTGTCTATAAATGTTTTAAGTTCTTCATCAAGTTCATTCTGCTTTTCTGCAGGTGAAGTCAGATTAATGAAAAGATTATCTTTTCTTAAAATCAAAGGTAAAAGATACTTAAACTCTTCAATTATCTTATCTAAAGAGTTTTCTTTATCTTTCTCAAGCTCCGAAATGAATTTGGCGGCATCCATACCGATGGATATGTCATTAATCTTAAACATCTTGTCAAAGTACGAAGTTGCTCTTGTAAGTGCAACGGTATGCGGTGAAGAAATCAGCATACTCTCGCCCTGTGACTTAAGTTCGGACAAATACTCTCCGATTTTTTCTTTATCATCGAGAACACTGTTAAAAAGAACATCCGAAAGCAGTTCAAATACTTTCTTTTTGTTTTCATACAGGAACTTGATATTTATTTCAAAGAATGATTTCATTTCACCTGTTTTTATATTTCTGCAGGTGTTAAATGACATATTCATTCCGCCTGTATTAAGCTTTATTTCATTCGACAGTTCGCCGTAACTTAAATTCTTTGTATCAAGTCTTGCAAGCATATTAGCAAGCAGAGGCATGTATCTTATATGTTCAAGCGAAATCGAATTGACATCAAAAAGTAATGTAAGATAAGCGATACCTGATGTGAAGATATCCTGCTTTAAGAATTTAACGCCTTCCAGATTATACAGTTTGTTCTTGTCAGGTCTGGTTTCTTTTTTAATATCCGAAACCTTTAAGAGTTTAATCTTTTCAAGATCTTCCTGCTTGTCCGGAGTCTTCTGATATTCCTTTAAAGCCTTTGTATCTTCAACTATTTTGTCTATTTCTTCTTTTGAAAGGCTATCCTTCTTTTTCTTTAATGCATCCGCAAGTTCACTCTCTTTTTTAAGAGTAAGGCCTTTGACAGGAACGCCCATACAGAAGATGCAGTGATTGTTTTCAAGGAAATACTTTTTAAGAAGCTTTTCAAAATAGTCAGTTTCAACAGCTTCTTTTAATTTTCTGTATGTCTCAAGGCTTTCCATATGATAAAGCGCAAGATCATCGTCATAAAGCCATGATTCTAAAAGATCGAGTCCGTATGCAAGACCCTTGGGAATACGACCGAAATCAGCTTCTCTGTATTTAAACTCTTCTCTTACAAGAAATGCTAAAAGAGTCTTCTTATCAAACCCTTCACGAACAGTTCTTTCAAGCTCGTCATTTATAATTCTTAAGAACTCATCTTTATCTTCTTTATTCGCACCCTTAGCATAAAATCCGAAAAGATTCTGCTTAATCGAGCAGTCGCTTGAAGCATAAACTTCATCACCAATTCCCGCATCAAGCAAAGCTTTTCTTAAAGGCGCTGCGGGATTGCCGCTGAAAGCATATTCAAACGCTCTTAAAACAATCGGCAGCTCTCTATCCGAATAATCAGAAAAACAGTATGTAAGATTAAGATAAGTCTTATCTTCATCATCTTCGTTTTCAGTCAAAGGATATTCGATAACAGCCTCTCTTCTTTCGTCAAAAGGCTTTTGAGATGAAATTTCGGAATTAACTGTAATTTTTTCGTATTTGGATAAATACTCTTTATCGATATATTCAAGTCTTTCAGCCATATCGCAGTTTCCATATAGGAAAATATAGCTGTTCGAAGGATGATAATACTTCGAATGAAAATCAAGAAAATCTTCGTATGTTAAATCCGGAATTACATCGGGATCTCCGCCCGATTCAACGCCGTAAGGAGTATCGGGAAATATTGAATTCATGATCTGACGTTCAACAATATCGTCGGGATCAGAGAAAGCGCCCTTCATTTCCGAATAAACAACACCGTTAATTGTCAGTTCATCATCGGCATTTTCAAGCTCGTAATGCCAGCCTTCCTGTCTGAATATCTTCTCTTCCTTGTAGATGTTAGGATGAAATACAGCATCAAGATAAACATCCATCAGGTTCTTAAAATCAAAATCATTGCAACTTGCAACGGGATAAACAGTCTTATCTGGATAAGTCATAGCATTTAAAAATGTATTGAGACTTCCTTTGCAAAGTTCAACAAACGGATCTTTTATGGGATATTTATCGCTTCCGCAAAGCACGGTATGCTCTACAATATGAGCAACACCCGTAGAATCCTTCGGAGGTGTTCTGAAACCTATGTAGAAGACTTTGTTTTCTTCCTCATTAGGCATCACAACAACTCTCGCACCGGTTCGTTTATGAGTTAAAACATATGCGTCGCTGTTTATATCACTTAAAAATTTATGCTCTTTTATTTCATAAGTCTGAAGTTCTTCAAGCTTCATAAAATCCGTCTCCTTTAAAAAGCGGAGAGATTGCTCTCTCCGTATTTTTTTAGGTATTTAAATCCGAGTTTAAATTACATTACATTATCAAGTTCCTTACAGTATTTAGGAATATAAATGTAAATATTTTCAAACAGTTTGGAGGCAGTTGCCATATACTGGTACGAACCTTCTTCAGTTTCAATCTTCTTGTTGTAGAATTCGGTATCCGTAATAATCTTCTGGAATACAGGAACATCATACTGGTTAACGGGATCGGGCGAGTTTCCTAAATCCGCATAAATGTTACCGCCGGTGATCTCAAGTCTGCCCTTCATACCGCCGAGGCTGACAGGATTAGCCGCAAGTAATACAACCTTATGAACACCGTTCTGGATTCTTGTCATGCCGTAGCCGTGATATGTTCCGATACCGCCGACTTCAGAACCTTCAACATAGATAAATACCTGCTCTGCCGAACTTCTGATATCCATATCACCGTCAAGTGAACCGATGCCCATACCGCTCATTGAATGTACGTTACATGATACAAATCCGGAGTTGATGTAAATTCTTCCCTTACCGTACTGAAGAACACCGATACCAGTTGCACGGCTACCCGAAGCTTCAAGCTCAATATCTGCACTGGTATTGATTTCTACCCTGCCTTCCATGGAACCGATACCGATAGCATCGGCACCTGAAGCTGAAATAGCAACATGGGACTGATTGACAATAATCTGTGTATATCCCTGAAGTGAACCGATTCCGACTACTCTTGAACCGTTTACGATGATTTCAACATTACCGGAATCAAGTTTAATCTTCGAATTATCATCAGCAAGATAACCGCCGATAGCAAATGCCTGGTCAGAGTTTGCTTCAATTCTAAGTGTACCTGTACCTTCGAAACTGATATCTCCGTAAGGTGTCTTTTCATCAGAACCGGTACCGATACCGATACCGTTGTTGTGGTCAACTCTGATGGTAAGATTACCCTTGCCCTGAATGATAAGTCTTGATGTGGAAGGAACTTTGATACCTTCATAAGAGAATATGTTGTTACCCTCAAGAGTAAGTGTAACAAATGAATTCTCACCGATTTCAATGGTAGGATTGTTTCTTCCTCGTATATTAACATCCTTAAGATTGATAATGGTTTCTTTATTATCTGGAACCTTAATGGACATGTTAACTTCTTTTTTGCTCTTAAGTCCGACAAGATTAACCGAAGGCTGTTCGACGATAATCTGTGAATAGAAATCGAGAGCAAGGTTGATAAGAGAAACCGTCTCGAAATTGCCGGGTGTATAGGACTTGTTTTCAAGAGCAAGCTTGGCGAGTTTAAGGTTGATGGCCATAATCTCGTCTTCTATTTCAGATGAAATCGAATCAGCTATAACGCTGTTGGGACGTCCTGTATAGAAGCCCTGAATTAAGTGACAGCCAAGCTGTATAACCATCTGAAGTTCATCGGGAGTTTCAACACCTTCTGCAAGAATCTTCATGCCGTGATTGTTACCGAACGAAATTGTATTGGAAACAATCTGCTGTTTTCTCGAGTCTGTATCGATACCCATGATGATGGAATGGTCAATCTTGATATAATGCGGCGAGTTATTAAGAAGCGTGGATGCATTCGAATAACCTGTACCGTAATCATCGAGTGCAAGTTCACATCCGGATTTCTTCATGTACTTGTGTACCGTCTCGCATGAATCTTCTGACTGCATACCGTTTTCGGTAATCTCTATAACGAGGTTTTTCATAACGTCCTTGTATTGAACATACAAATCGTTAAACTCGTCTTCTTTTATGATAACTGTTGGAATTGAGTTAATGAAAAGCTTCCGGTTTTCGAAAATCGATGCATTCTCATTCATAATCTTAAGTACGTTAAAGAATGTATAATGCTCAACTTCGTAAAGTCTGTCGTTTCGCTCAGCCATTTCAAGAACGTCGACAGGCGAGAAACCGATTTCCTTGTTGGTTCTCATAAGTGCTTCATAAGCATAAATCTTACCTGTTTTGGCAGATACGATAGGCTGGAAATTATACTGAAGTTCATTGCCGTCAAGAATCTTTTTAATCTTGTCGTTTCTTAAGTACTCAGTTTCCTGACGCTTTAATGCATCCTGTGAGAAGTAATGAGGCTCGCTCTTTGAGAACATGGATGCTTCCATTGCGGCGAATCCTGCATATGTTAAAAGATCTTCATAGATTTTACCCTGGCTGGAAGATGCATAACCACAGTAAACACAGAAGTTTTCGGATGATGGCAAATGAAGAAGAATCGCATTGATCTCATCCATAAGATTCTTATGGTAAGTCTGGATATCTTTTAACTCGACTTCATTGGTCATAACCAGAAATTCATGTCCGGATTTACAGCCTAAAGTAACGAATCTTTCACCCATTCGTTTCTGATACATCTTAAATACTTCGCCGATTTCAGCTTTAATATCAGCCGCTTTCTGTGAACCCACGAAATGACGGAGATGTTCAAGACCTTCTATTTCAAAAATTGCCAGATAAACATCGGACATTGAAATAGCAAGCTGCTGTATGGCCTTATCCGAAAACGTATCAAGATAAAGCAGACCCGTCTCGGGATCTACATCAGCTGAATCTGTGATATTTAAGAAAATGGGTAAATCTTCTCTCTGAAAGGCCTTTACCATTTTAAACGCAATGAAAAGACCGACAATAAAGAATGCTGCTCCCAGTATGAAATATGCGAGTGCAAACCAGGTAAGTCTGAAGAATGCATATATATAATATGCGCCTACTGCAAATAAAAGGAAGGCAAGCACTATAAAAATATTCTCGATAATGAGATAATATCGTATTTTTTTATATCCGCTGACCTTCTTGTCCTGTTCTAAATCCATAAATAATTATTCCCCATAGTTTGATATTTTATTATACCAAAACTACGGGGAAAACACAAGTTAAGTCGAGAAAGCAAGAAGTGCCAATTTATTGAAAACTATTTCTTCGTCAAAATACTTTTCATCGGAAGAATGAAGCTCTAAGTATTCGTCTGCAGTAAGTGTTTTTGATTTGTAAACTTCCTTGCCGTTCTTTTCGGAATATACGCCTACTTTGAATTTAAGTTTAAGCTGTTTAACAGCCTGATAAACAAAATCTTCGCTGTTTATGTTTGCAAGAAGATCGCAGATTTTTACATTCCTCTGTTCTTCTTCACCGAAAAACTTGTTAAACACAGCTTTGACCTTAAAAGGAACATCTTCGAATGCCATCAGTTCGGCGACACTCATCTGTGCTCCGACATATATATGAGTCATATCCTGTACGACTGCTTTAAACTCTCTGTTAATCTGTTCCATATTTTTTTATTTAGGTTCGTCAATAATTTCAATACCGCCGGTAATCTGCAAAACCTCTTTAATAAAGTCTTCTTCAAAATCACCGAATTTGCAGAGTTCTTCAATGGTAACGTTTCTCTGAAGAGTTTCGTAAAGCTCTTTAGCCTTTTCCAATACCTCATTAGCATTTTCGGCCCAGGTATTTATCTTTGCGGCCTCATTGTTATCGTCGTATAAAAGCTCTTCCATTGCACTCATTATTCCGTCGGTAATAAAACCGTCGAGTTCCTTTGCGGAGCTTTTTTTATCAAGCGACTCTAAAATAACGGCCAGCGCAACATTTCCCTCGCCGATTAAATCTTCGATGGGAACGCCCGAACCTGTGTAAAGCTTAGACATTTCAACAATATCGTGAAGATAGCTTTCAATTACCTGATCTCTTAAAACACTTTCTCCTTCAGCGAATCTTTTAAGAATGTCATGCTTTTCTTTCTGGGTGTATTTCTTTACACCTTCAAGTTCATCGATGTACATCTGAAGGAAATCGACATCTTCCTCGTCTAAAATCTCATCGAAATCAAACGGTTCGTCGACACCGATTTTTGCATCGTAAAGGAAATTGTATATAAATTGTTTTTTCTCTTCATCCAGATTAATATCTTTAAAATACGAATCGACATCTTCTTTGCTGACGCAGTTGCCGTTCTCTCTGCCGTATTTTAAGAGCTTATCCATCTGTGATATAAAAAGTTTTTTCTCGTCCATTTTTATTACCGGTTATTCAATATGTTTGTGTGTAAATAAATGCTCGTTACAGTATTCGTAATTGCCGTTACATTTCGAGCAGTATCTGAATGTCAGTGAAGGATTGGAAACATCGGTCTGTCCGCATATAGCACATTTATGTCTTATCTGCGATACGGGTTCTGACACAGCCTTAATCTTCTTTTTGAATTCCTGCTGGCGTTTAATTTCCTTAAATCTCTTTTTGCCTTTTCTTAAAATCAGATAGAAAATCAGTACATTAAGAAGTGATGTACTTACCGCAACAAGTGTTATGATTCCGCTGTTAAATCCGCCCTGAACAAATGCAAGAAGTACGCTTACACCAAGAACGATTAAGTATATGATTCCGAGCACTTTTACCTTTATCGGAATAATAAAGAAAAGAAGCACTCTCATATTCGGATATGTTATGGCATATGCAAGGAATATCGAAAGGTTCAGATAATATGTACCGAAGCTGAACGACATATAATGGAAGAACCACGAGCCGCCAAGTGATGCCGGACATGTCTTGCCGAGTGCCATAGTGTAATAACCCTCAAGGTTTGCAACATAATCGGGTGCAATAAGTTTAAAATAACCGAAAAGTAAAAATGCGCCGAGAATCGTCAGGAATATACCTGTGAAGAAGAAAAAGTTGAATGCAAATTTACCCCACGCAACCTCAAGGTTTCTGCCGATCGAATAATAAAAGAATAAGAAAATCAGCACGAAAAATACATTTGAAGCACCGTCCGGAACAAATATCCATGATACAAGTCTCCAGACCTGTCCGTGAACTATAGCCTCGGGATTAAGTGTAATAAAGTATATCCAGTCGGGTTTTACGAGGTTCATTAAGAATCCGAAGGCATATATAATTACAATTATAAGAGGTAAATTCGGAATCGCATATTTGCCGAATTTTCTCTCCATTTTGTTAAACCATGTCATAATAAGCAGTCCTTATACTATAATGATGCACTGTCAAAACCGATATTCTCCACATCATAGGGAGTAATCTGATATACATAGTAATTAAGCCAGTTGCTGTAAAGATTTATACTGTGACTTCTCCACTGTAAAAGAGGTCTGTTCTTGGGATTGTCATCAGGATAATAATTGTAAGGAATCTTGGGATTAAGACCCTTGCCTATATCTCTCTTGTACTCACTGTCGAGCGTATATCTGTCATACTCGGGATGCCCTGTTACAAACACCTGCTTACCACCTTCGCTTATACAGATAAATACGCCTGCCTCGTCTGATTCAGCCAGGATTTTAAGCTTGTCGCAGTTCTCGACATCCTCTTTGCTGACTTCAGTATATCTTGAATGAGGAGCATAAAACTCATCATCAAAACCTCTTACCAGCGGCTCCTTTCTGTTTTTAACCCTGTGCTTGTAAATACCGGTAATCTTTTCTTTTAATTCTTTCTTTTCGAGTCCGAAATGATAGTAAAGTCCGGCCTGCGCACCCCAGCAGATATGAAGTGTACTGGTAACATTCTTCTTGGACCATTCAAAAATCTGGCAGAGTTCTTCCCAGTAATCAACCTCTTCGAAAGCGAGCTGCTCAACGGGAGCGCCTGTGATAATTAAACCATCGAATTTCTCGTTCTTTATTTCATCATAAAAGGTATAAAACTTGTTTAAATGGCTTGCGGATGTATTCTGAGAAATGTGTGATTTTACATTTAAGAAAGTAACATCCACCTGTAAGGGAGTATTGGATAAAACTCTTAAGAGCTGAAGTTCTGTCTCTTCTTTTAAGGGCATTACGTTAAGAATCGCAACCTTAATAGGTCTGATGTCCTGATGCATAGCCCTGGTTTCATCCATCACAAATATATTTTCGTTTTCGAGTGTCTCTTTTGCAGGGAGATCACTTTGTGTTCTGATTGGCATTTCTGACTCCTTAAACAGTTATATTAAACTCGCTCATAAAATCATCTTCGGAGATAATTCTGATACCGAGTTCTTTTGCTTTTTTATTTTTGCCCGAAGATGAATTAACATCATTGTTAATCAGTGCTTCGGTTTTGTTTGATACACTGCCCGATACTTTTCCGCCACGACTTTCGATTATTTCTTTTAAAAGGTCGCGGTTTTCAAAATGATTGAGCGTACCTGTAATGACAAATGTTTTGCCCACTAGGTCTTTTTCGCCTGTGCTTTCAATTTTTTCAAGCTCGACATACTCTAAAATATTGTCGACTTCTTTTATTCTTGCTTCATCATGGAAGAAATTGTAAATGCTTGTAGCAATTACTTCTCCGACCTGATCTATAGTTGATAATTCATCCACGGAAGCATTTCTTATTTTATCAAAATCGAAATCATAAAATGATGCGATAAGCTTCGCATTTGCAACGCCTACATTTTCGATACCAAGTCCGTATAAAAGTTTCGGTAATGTGGTCTTCTTTGCTTTTTCACAGGAAGCAATCATGTTTTCGTATGATTTGATTCCGAAGCCTTCCATCGTCACGATATCGTTTTTATATCTCTCAAGTCTGAAGAAATCAGCATACTCCTTTATGAAGCCTTTTTCAATAAATTTAACGATTGTTTCTTCTGATACACCGTCAATGCTTAATGCATTTCTTGATGCAAAAAGCGTTAAACTCTTCTCCTGCTTAACAGGGCATAAAGGATTTCTGCACATCAGCACATCGGTACCATCTGTTGATTCAACAACAGTTTTACCTCCGCATGAAGGACAGCATTCGGGAAGAATAATGTTATCGCTCTTTGTAAGGTTTTCGGATATCTGAGGGATAATCATATTGGCTTTGTAAACCAGTATTCTGTCACCGATACCGAGTTTAAGCGAACGCATGACTGAAATGTTGTGTACACTTGCTCTCGACACATTCGTGCCTTCCAGGTCAACGGTATCAAATATAGCCACGGGATTGATTAAACCGGTTCTCGAAGGACTCCATTCAATCTCTCTTAATGTGGTTTCAGCCTGTTCGTCCTGCCATTTAAAAGCAATAGCATTTCTCGGTGCTTTCGCTGTTGAACCGAGCGATTTTCCGTAAGCTATATCATCATACATCAAAACAAGACCGTCTGACGGAATGTCGTAAGTCTTTATTTCGTTTGAATACCATTCTATCTTTTCAAGAAGATTGTCTCTGTCGACCTCTTCTTCATGTACACATTCAAATCCAAGACTCTTTAAAAACTTCATCTGTTCAAGTCTTGAATTGTTGAAATCAACATCTTCCGCTTCCACAAGATTAAATGCAAAGAAGCATACATTTCTTGATGCTGTTACTTTCGGATCAAGCTGTCTTACCGAACCGGAACATAAATTTCTCGGGTTCTTGTACTGCTCGTCGGGATTTTCGATTTTTTCGTTTATCTTTTTGAAATCAGAATACGAAATTACGGCTTCACCTCTTAAAACAAGATGGCCTTTATAGGAAATTCCTACAGGAAGATTCTTAAAACATTTTGCATTCTGAGTGATAACTTCGCCTACTTCACCATTACCTCTTGTAACTGCATTGGTAAGTTTTCCGTCATCATAAGTAAGGACGATTGTAAGACCGTCCAGTTTCCACGAAAGCAGGCCCTTCTTATCCTTAAGCCACTCTCTCAACTCTTCCCTGTCTTTGGTCTTCGAAAGGGAAAGCATAGGTGAAGGATGCGTAAACTTGGGCAGAAAAGAAACCGGTTCGTAGCCGACTTTTCTTGTCGGAGAATCGGATAAAATTATCCCTGTTTCTTCCTCAAGTTTTACAAGCTCGTCATAAAACGAATCATACTCGAAATTGGAAATGATTTCCTCATCCTTTGCATAATACGCTTCATTTGCCTTTTTTAATATTTCACAAAGTTCTTTTATTCTGTCGATTTCGCTCATACATTTTCGGGGTTTTTAAAAACCATATCATAAAGTTTATCCAGCTCTTCGCCGGTTATTTCTCTGTATTCGTTGGGTTTAAGATCTCCTAAAAGAATATTGCATACTCTGATTCTTTTAAGAGAAACTACGTCTAACCCGCATTCAAAACACATTCGTCTTATCTGTCTGTTTAAGCCCTGCGTAAGAGTTATCTTAAAAGTTCTTAAATCCACGGGAACAACCTTGCAGGGTTTGGTTTCAACACCTAAATCAAAAAGGAAAAGTCCCTTCTCCATTCTCTCAAAGATAATCGGCTCTATGTCTTTATCGACGGTAACTATGTATTCCTTTTCATGATTGTTGGAGCCACACATCATTACGTGAATAAGATCACCGTCATTGGTCATTAAAAGAAGTCCTTCGGAATCCTCATCAAGACGTCCTGCATATGTAAGTCTGGTAGGATATTTAAAAGCTTCGGTAAGAGTTACATTTGCATGAACATCGGCTTCGGTAACAGTTACACCGACAGGTTTATAATATGCAACAACCTTCTTTTCTTCAGGCTTAACTGCCTTACCGTCAAGAGTTACTTCGTCTGCTTCGGTAACCTTGCTTCCAAGCTCGGCTTTCTTACCGTTAATAAGTACTCTGCCGGCTTCAATAAGTCCGTCAGCTTCTCTTCTTGAGCATATTCCGCAAAGAGCTATGTATTTGTTGATTCTGTATTCGTCCATAATATTTCGTGAGTATAAAATAATAGTGCATAATCAATTGATTATGCACTTGTTATTACTGTACATAGTCGCTTTTAACGTAGGCATCCTTGCCGTTATATTTTATCTTTGTCCAGCCGTTTGAAAGCTTTTCAACAAATTCAAGTTTATCTCCGTTATAAGCAAATCCGACTCTTTCGGCATCGATATCTGCTTCGGACCTGATATTTACATTATCGATTGCGGAAACGTACTTTTTCTCTCCGTTATCCGTAGTCGTAGTAGTTGTATTATTTGCTGTATTATTATCAGTCTGATTTGTATCAGTGTTATTTTCTACAGCGTTTCCGTCCGAATCGACTACCTGAAGATACTCAGACTTGATATAAGCTTCTTTGCCTTCGTATTCAACCTTTGACCAGCCGTTAAGCTTTGCTTCGATTCTCGTTAAAATCGCACCTTCGGAAACTGTTCCGAGTCTTTCTGCAGTTTCGGAATCCGAAGATCTTACATTAACGCTTGTGGTGGCTTTAACTCTTTCTCTTACAGGACCCTGATTAGCCTGATCGTCATCATTCTGAGCCTGTTCTGCAGCGATTCTTTCTCTTTCCTCGTTTAATGCAACCATATCGTTGTTCATGATATCCTGATATGAAAGCATAAAATCATTGAGCTTTTCATCGGATTCAAGAGTCTCGTTGTATTTAAGAGAAACCTGATTATAAATATCCTGAACATCCTGCTGCATATAAGCAATATAGAAGTTCTGAAGAACCAGCGATGACATATTGTTCTGCTTGAATATTCTGTATTTTTCAAGTGAATCCTTCGCATAGTAAAGACCGATAATACCCGGAACGGGTGTATCTATGTCCTTAAAATAAATATCATAAGTAACGTAAACATAGTATGATTCTTTCTCATATCCCTGCTGGGTATAACAGACGATATTGTCGTAATGATCGATATATCTGCTCTTAACTTCAACGTTATCAAGCTCGTTGGAATTAATAGAGAACATGTTCTCTTTAAGATAAGCCTGATCGTTATTTGCCAGTGCGTTAAGGTAATTTTCCATTGCCTTGTTTACAAAATCATAGCCATCCTTAACCACCGTAAAATCCTGGTCAAGCAGAGCCTTCTCTTCTTCGGACAAAGCATCATAAGCACGCTGTGCGGCTTTCTTTTCACGAACACGTGTAATACCTACAAGTGCTATGGAAACAATAAGCAGTACAACAACAAAAACAAGAGTCGCAGAAACTAGTATATTCTTTTTAACAATCATCCATACCTTTTCAAGTAAAGATTTTGAATTGTCTTTCATTAAATAAATACACTCCCAATAAACAACATAGTATGCACCCGACAGGAATCGAACCTGCATCCTTGGCGTCGGAGGCCAATATTCTATCCATTAGACTACGGGTGCAAATTAATCCCTAGGCATAAACATACTAAGATATTTTATCACTAAAGCCACTATTTGTCTACCTTTATACCCTTTTCTAACTAAGCATAAAAATCCGGAATTTCCATATCAAAAATATAAAAAATATATGGAAATTCCGGAATAAAAATTATGCCTTTAAGCGCATGTTATACATTCTTTGTCTCTGCTGTAATAATATGAGTGATTTGAAAGAATATCCATAAGCGGAACCTGTGTGGCATTCACTTCACAAATCATGTCGTTCAGCTTGTCTACAGAATCCACAAGAATCGAAGGAATCATAATAACTTCATGTACCGAACTCGGAAGTATGTAAAGATCCGAATTGAGACTTTCGGAAAAGTCTTTAATGACATTGTCATAAAGAATTGCGGATGCGCCGAACTGCTTCTTTTCATTCGACAGAACATACATACCGCAGTCTGATAAAATATCCTCTTCTATTTCATCTATATTTTTCTTTTCATGATGAATGATTTCCATCAGAGTCTGAGCCATACTTTTAAGTTCCGGCTTTAATATTTTAGGAGAGTTTACCTTTGCAAGTTTATCTATATCCTCTGTAGTCTTGCCCCAGAGTTCAAGATGTGCGTTATTGATTAAAATTGATGCACTTTCAAAGATATCTTCCTTTATTGCGATGTAATAAACAACCGCAAGATCAAGAAACTTTTTATGAGGAACCGTATTAAGCAAATCCTCATTCTTTTCATAATTAACCAGCTTGTAAACAATACGGTCTTTTATGTTTTCAAAGAGAATCAGACTCTCGGGATTAAAATCATCCTCAATACTGTTGTTCTTAATAAGCCATTCAATGTGGTCCGCTATATCATCTATATCTTCTCCTCCGACAAATCTGTCATAATAATCATTTACATACACAGTAGGAGAAATGCTTTTATTCGGAAATCTGACAACCAGACCGTCCAGCTTTATTCCGTTATTTTTAAGCACTTCTTTATATTCAATTTTACAGTCTTCCCCAAATCTCTCAGCAAGCGCTTCGAGAATACATTCTTTAAATATATTGTAATCCATACATAACCTCCATAATAAAATACCAAAAAAGAAATCAAAAAAGACAATGAACATTTTAGAAATATTCATTGTCTTCATTAGCTTTGTATATTTGTGAAGAAAGATTATACTCTTGAGAGATATTCTCCTGTTCTTGTATCAATCTTAATCTTCTCACCGATTTCTACGAAGAGAGGAACGGATACCTGAGCACCTGTCTCAACGATAGCGGGCTTGGAAGCACCTGTTGCTGTGTCACCCTTGAATCCGGGTTCTGTTTCTGTAATCTCAAGTTCAACGAAAAGAGGGGGTTCAACTGAGAATACCTGTCCGTTATGTGAAAGCATCTTAACCATTTCGTTTTCTTTTACGAACTTTAATGCATCACCGATCTCGTCCTGGCTTAAAGCGATCTGCTCGTATGTTTCAACATCCATGAAGTTGTACATATCGCCGTCTGCGTAAAGATACTGCATATCCTTGCGGTCGATACGAGCCTGAGGGCATTTTTCTGTAGGTCTGAAAGTTTTTTCAACTACACCGCCATTCTTGATGTTTTTAAGCTTTGTTCTAACGAATGCAGCGCCCTTACCGGGTTTTACATGCTGGAACTCTATAATCTGAAATACGTTTCCTTCTAATTCAATGGTAATACCGTTTCTAAAATCTCCGGCTGAAATCATATATACTCCTCCTAAAAAGTTATAACACAATTAAATACTCAAATATTTTAATATAAGAATTTGGATAATTCAAGTCCATTTTGTATAAATTCACACATAGTACACCAAATTTTTATAAAAATTGACAATTTAAAAAACTTTTATCAAAAGAAGGTTTCCGCTCTTGCATGAAACGGTTGCGGTCTGACCTTTATTGACTTCATTGCTGACCCCGTACTGGAAGCCGGATTTAATGTTCCCGTTTTCGAGCAGATATTTAGCATTCTTGATTGTAATTCCTTCTGCAGAATCGCTTAATGTGATAAGCGAAAAATACGAAAATGAATCTTCTATACTCTCTTCACCAGTAATAATACTCATCTCGGAATAATCATCTATCATTATTCCTTTAAGGCCTTTTTCTTTAAGCATTATAAGAAGCGCAACGTTTCCCAAAGTATGATCCAGTCTCTCTCCAATGCAGCCGACAAAAAGAAAATCCGTATATCCTCTTTCAATGCAGACCTTAAGTGCATGACATGTATCCGTATCGTCTTTCACACATGGAAGAACTATTGTCTCGACATTCATATTGGGATTATCATGTGAATCGAAATCTCCGACAATCAAATCAGGCCCAAATCCCAGCTCGTCCATATGTTTAAGACCGCCGTCGCAGTAAACAAAATAATCTTCTTTACTCAGATACTGCTTAACCTTATTGTAATTGTTAATTGCGGCACTGCCGACTATTACACATCTTTTCATAATTAATCCTAAAATAAATTTACATCATAAACAGACTGATTTCTCCGGAATCGTAGGTCTTGTTTTCGCCGTTCTTATTTATAAGGATAATAGCACCGTTATCATCAAAATCGATAACTCTTCCGCTATCCAAGACTCCGGAAGCATCACTTAATTCAACTTCTTTTCCCAAAACTATCGACAGTTTTTTGTACAAAGGCAGATATACATTTAAATCACAGTTTTCAAAAAATGATTTAAGTCCGTTTGCTATTCCGATTACTATATCATCGTAACAGGTATTATCATTGTTATCCGAAATAAGCGAGCCTGCTTTCTCTGAAATCTCTTCAGGGAAATCTTCGGTGGATAAATTGATTCCAATTCCGACTATAACAGCATTACTTTCATTCTCATACATACCTTTGAAAATGTATTCGCATAAAGTACCGGAAACCTTTTTACCGTTCAAATACAAATCATTGACCCATTTGATTCCACAGTCGATATTCAATGTATCTTTTATGGTCTTTGCTGCGATTACAGATGTTGCAACAGTAACTTTAAGCACATTTTTAGGCGAATCGTTCGTAAAATGAGTAAAGGTCAGATAAATGCCTGTATCCTTCGGTGAATAAAAAGATCTGCCTTTTCTTCCTTTGCCTGCAGTCTGCTTTCTGGCAACAAGAACAAAATCTTCTTTGGCACCGTCTTTTATTCTTCTCTTCGCTTCTTCATTGGTCGAATCGATTTCATCGAGTATATCTGTATTAACTTTTACTTTTTCATTCAGATAGTTTTTGTTGTACATAACAAACATATATTATCACATAATTAAATGCATAAACATACAAAATTAAACCCGCCCAACATATTTAATGTCGGGCGGGAAATTTTATCGATTAATAGAATATCTGGCGTTTAATAATATAACTGTTTACCGCAGTGAGTACAGTGTTTTCCGTAATTATGTATAAGAATCATATCGCAGTAGGGGCATCTGAATGCACCATTTAATATTCCTGTTATCAGTACAACTGTTCCTAAAACAATACCTGCTATAGCTGAATAGAAGAATAAATCTATATTTTTACTAAAAGCTGCAATCGCTCCTCCAATCATAAAAGGAAGAAGTTCTGAACTTATCATTACGAGAAAATATGTAAGTCTCATTCTTGCTCTTTTAGCTCGCATATCTTCCATCTTCTGGGCTATTCTGCGTTCTTCACTTTCTTTTTCCTTGGCAAATCTTTCTTTATCCACTACTGTAAAATGATATTTACAAAAAGGGCAATCGTCTAAGTCTTCACCAATTGATTCATAACATTTAGGGCAAATCTTCATACAAAATCCCTCCTTTGTTGAAATCCCCTTTGTTGTAATTAATAATAGCATTTTAAAAGAAAATATATAGTCAAATATCTGCGAATTATGAAGATTGAATTATTCAGTCCCGGCAAATTATATATTCGAAATATATCTTGAACCTTTTTTTATAATTTTACCGTCCATTTCAAGTTCAACGAGGGATATGCTTAAATCTTCTATAGAATATTTATCTCCGAGCTTTTGGTAAATGGTATCAAGCGAACATTCATTTTCGGAAATAACAGAAAGCAGAATATCCTCAAGACTGTTTTCTACAGAACCTGAAGAATTAAAAACTAAATCATCTATCTGATTATTGTTAATATCTCTTTTATGAGAACCCACAAACGCGCCGTTAACGTATTTAAATCCTTTATTTCTTAAGTCACGAATAATTGCCTCGCTGTTAACTGCTATTTCCGCTCCCGCGACAATCAGATTATTGCAACCGTCAGACAAAGCATCTGTAATTCTTCCGGGAACGGCAAAGACTTCCCTGCCCTGATCCAAAGCTGAAGTTACGGTAATGTATGTACCGCTTCTATTACGGGCTTCAACTACAAGAACAATGTCGGAAAGACCGGATATGATTCGGTTTCTCGAAGGAAAATAAGTTCTTAACGGCTCGGTCCCGGGATTGAATTCGCTTATGATTCCGCCGTCCTTAAGTATATCTTCAAACAAATCCTTGTTATCTTCAGGATAAACCACGTCTACACCGCAGCCCAGAACACCGAATGTGTTTCCGCCAACTGAAATAGAAGCTCTCTGAGAAATACCGTCCACACCCCTTGCCATACCGCTTATTATCTGAATACCCGCAGAGCTTAATTCTCTCGCAAACATTCTTGATGCTTTCTCTCCGTAAGGCGAACACTCTCTGGCTCCGACTATAGCAACAGACGGTCTTTCTTCGTCAGGCAGTTTTCCCTTATAAAAGAACATTAGAGGCGGATCACCAATGTTTTTAAGCCTCGTCGGATAATTCATCTTGGATAAATGCGTCCAGTGAATATCTTTTCTGATTAGTTCCGCATAAAAGAGTTTTGCATTTTCTTTAAGTTCATCCTCTTCTTCCAATACCGTTTCTTTTATGCTTTTTAGTTTGTTTAAATCCTTTTCTTCATGTACCGATTCGTTGCTGTCACGAAGAATATTATCAAGATACATATAATCGAAATCCGTGTGTAATATACTTTCAAAATTTATATTAAGTTTACATAACTTATTTGCAAGTCTTCCCGACAGACCTTTGGTTTTAAACATATAAGCGTATAAATCTTCGTTAACTATTGTTTCTTTTATCATCTTTACTCCTTTATAAATACAAACTGTTCATTCTGTAATTGAGCGCTTCTGACAAATGTCTTTTCTGAATATCTTTTGAACCGTCAAGATCCGCGATGGTTCGTGCAACTCGTAAAATCTTATGATATGCTCTCGCACTTAAATCCATTGCTTTAAAGGCTCTTTCAAGAAATACCTCGTCTTTGGCATCAATTACACAGTACTTTTCAATTTCTTTTACGGTCATTTCTGAATTAAAACGAATCCCTGTGCCTTTAAATCTTTCGTTTTGAATATCTCTCGCAGCCATAATCTTCTTTCTCATTGAGGCAGAGTCTTCTTCAACTGTTTTCCCGGATTTTAAATTGTCATATTCAAGCGGTTCTGTCTGAACACAAATATCTATACGGTCTAAAATCGGTCCCGAGAGTTTCCCTATATAATTCTTAATCTGTGTTTCGGTACATCTGCATTTGTTTCTGTCCGGATAATAACCGCACGGGCACGGATTAATCGCAGCCACAAGCATAAAATCGGACGGATATTCAAACGTTCCGGTACTTCTGCTAATAACTATCTTTCTATCTTCAAGAGGCTGTCTTAAAATCTCAAGCGCTCTTTTGTCAAAATGAACCGCTTCGTCCAAAAACAAAACTCCTCTGTGAGACAAGGAAATAACACCGGGCTTTGGAATATTACCGCCGCCCGAAAGCGCATTGTCTGTAATTGTATGATGTGGTGAATTGTATGGACGTTTTACTATAAGTGAATCGAATTCTTTGATGAATCCTGCTATCGAATAAATCTTGCTGACTTCTATGCTCTCCTCGTAAGAAAGCGGAGGAAGAATTGTTGGTATGCGCTTTGCAACCATTGTTTTGCCGCAGCCCGGCGTTCCAATCATCAGGATATGATGAAAACCTGCCGCAGCAATTAGGCACGCTCTTTTTAGTTCTCTCTGTCCCGAAACTTCCGAAAAATCCACATTGTAATCATACTGATTGGATTTAAAGAGTTCATTGATGTCAATTTCTTCCGGAACATAATCAAGTTTCCGTTCCTCCTCATCCAAAGTTAGAAACCTTATTACTTCAAGTATGTTTTCCATTCCGTAGACTTCTATGCCTTCAATCGCAGCGCCTTCCAAAGCATTTACCTTCGGAAGAATTACCTTTTTAAATCCCTGGTTCTTCGCTTCAATCACGACCGGCAAAACTCCGTCTACAAATCTTAAATCACCGTCGAGTCCAAGTTCCCCTAAAAAAAGTATTCCGTCCGTACTGCTCTGCCTAATCTCACCCAAAGCAATCAGTAAAGATATAGCAATAGGCAGATCGAATTTTGTACCGCCTTTCCTGATATTTGCGGGCGAAAGATTTACCGTGATACGTTCAGGCGGAATTGAAAACCCGTTATTTTTTAGCGATACTTTTACCCTTTCCTTTGCCTCCCTGACTTCCGAATTAAGCATTCCAACCATATCAAAAGCAGGCAGACCGTTTGACGCATCCGTTTCCACACAGATAATGTAACTGTTTATACCGTAAACAGTTCCCGAATAAACAAAACTAACCATAAATACCCCCTAAAAGAAATAATGAAAAATAAGCATGCAAAAAAGCACGCAAAAAAGAATCTTTAAAAGTTTATTTAATTGGTTTGGGAAAGAATAAGATTTTAAGATAAATCAACATGAATATGTTTGGAACGATTTATCTTTTATGATTTTTATATTACAAAGTTCGGGCGAAATAACGCCCGAACTGTTTGTATGCAATATAGTTTTAAATACTTTAAATGAATTAAAGCGGAGCCTGAACGCCCTTTAAGCCGAGCTTCTGAATCATGCCGACAGGGTCCTGAGCGAACTGTACAACCATTTCCTGGTCGATCTTACCTTCGAGGTAAAGCTGTGTAAGAGCTTCGTCCATTGTAATCATACCCATCTTTCTGTTGGTCTGCATTACGGACTGTAACTGGTGTGATTTACCTTCACGGATAAGGTTTCTAACAGCGTGGTTACCAAGCATAACTTCGAATGCAGCAACACGGGAACGTCCGTCTGCTGTAGGAATAAGCTGCTGAGAGATAACCGCTTCAAGAACGTTAGCAAGCTGAACTCTAATCTGCTGCTGCTGATGAGGCGGGAAAACGTCGATGATACGGTCGATGGTTGATGCAGCACCGATTGTATGCAGTGTTGATAATACAAGGTGGCCTGTTTCGGCTGCGGTTACGGCTACGGAAATTGTTTCGTAGTCACGCATCTCACCTACGAGGATAATATCGGGATCCTCACGAAGAGCAGCTCTTAAGGCATTTGCATAACTCATTGTATCGAAACCAACCTCACGCTGGTTAACCATTGCAACTTTGTGAAGGTGCAAATACTCGATAGGGTCTTCCAGTGTAATGATGTGAGCATCTCTGTTGTTGTTAGCTTTATCAATAATTGATGCAAGTGTTGTTGATTTACCTGAACCTGTAGGACCTGTTACAAGTACAAGACCTCTCTTACGGTTGTAAAGATCAACAACGGCGTTGGGAACGCCCAACTGTGCAGGTGTAGGGATAACTGTATTAACGGCACGGAGAGCCATAGCTACAGAACCACGCTGACGGAAAGCATTTACACGGTAACGTCCGAGGTTGGTAACTGCGAATGACATATCGAGTTCACCTCTCTCTTCGAACATCTGCTTCTGATGCTCCGTCATAATCTGACCTACTATATCCAAAGTATCTTCGGGTTTAAGTACAGGGAAATCCATGTTTAAAAGATGACCGTTAACACGCATTTTAGGAGGAAGTCCTGCTGTCAGATGGATATCTGACGCTCTGGAATCCATAGCAACCTGTAAAACCTCTTCAATTCTTACCATAACTTAATGTCCCCTTTTCGTAACATTATAATTTTCACGAGTAATCCGCGACTTAATAATTATACCTTTTTAGAGCGAATCTTTCAAGTAATATCTATAAACAAAGCATTAAATAATACTAATTTTTCCTGAAATTAAAGTGGACAAAATTAATTATCCTGAGCTTTGTAGTATGCTTCAAATCTGGGTTTGGCTTTGATGTAATAAGGCTTAAGTTTTGCATCAAACTGCGTTCCCATACCATCCATTATAATCCTGTCTGCTTCTTCAAAAGACATGCTTTCCTTGTATACTCTCTTACTTACCAGAGCATCATAAACGTCTGCTATGGCCATTATACGAGCTTCCAAAGGTATCTCTTCGCCTTTAAGCTTGTCGGGATAGCCCGAACCGTCCCATCTTTCATGATGGAAATGAGCAACGTTTTCTGCAATCTTCTTAAAAGTTTCGTCATCCGTATCTTTTAGGATCTCATGCACAATTCTCGCACCCTCTGCCGAATGAATTTTCATCTTTTCAAATTCTTCGGGCTCGAATCTTCCGGGCTTTCTTAAAATCACATCGTCTACAGCGATTTTTCCGATGTCATGCATCGGCGCTGCTTTTATGATACATTTGCAGAATTCATCACTTAATTTAAGGTCGTCCCCCTTTTTGATTTCATCAATGAGAATTCTTACGCCTTCGGATGTTCTTCTGATATGACCGCCTGTTGAATTGTCACGACTTTCAACCATCATCGCCATCGACATTATGAGGTTGTCATGCATTTCTACGATGTGTTTTGTCTTCTCTATAACCTCTTCTTCAAGTTCCGAGTTGTAGCTGTCGAGAAGCTTGATGTATTTCTGATTCTGGGTATCATCTTTTAAGAAAATCTGATAACCTCTTTTTCTCAAACCATCATAAAGATAATTGATTTCGACTGTATAAAGAAGCTCTTTCTTTTCATCCTTGGGATCTTTCTTAATATACAAATCCGGTTTTTCGTTGGTTTTGTTTTTAAGATGTTCAACCCAGTGATTTAATTTCTTTTCAAATTCGGGAATCTTTGATAATTTGTCATCAGCCTTTAATTCGTTAAGCTCAGGAATTATGTTTCTGGCTGTTTCGTTACTTCCGAGATAATGGTTCTTAAAATCGACCGAAATAAAACCTGTCTCACCTGTCTGAACCAGGGACTCAACGACCATTTCGGTTACGTTGTAAATCGACATTCTTCTTACAATCAGAAGATAAACGACCTGAGCAAGTACGTATACAAGAGGCAGAACGTCTATTTTACGACCGATGAAGTTGTTTCCGAAATATCCGATAAAGGCCAAAAGTTCGGGAATTGTTAAAAGCAGCAAGATGGTTCTTGAAACCTGTTTTTTCTTAAAATACGCATAAGCAATCGTAAAAATGCCGATTAACATGTATGCAATAACCATCACATAGAAAAGTGTGTGAACCGGTCCGTAAACCTTCACAAATGAGCCCGTACTTTCGTCAAAATATAAATCTTTGTAATAATATGTTCTGTGTCCGATGGAAAGAACAAAGATATACATTATTGCATTCACAAAAAACAAAGCAAATCTTATATAACGGTTTACTTTCAAATCGCAGAGAGCCCAGACACTCATTGTAATGAAAAATGTCAGGAAACATCCGCCCAGATATATTATTTTGTAGGAAATAATTGCTTCATCGACGCTATTCGCCAGGCTGGATATAAGATATCCCAAATTAGCTATCGGAATAACTATGAATATCGCAGAAATATTTATATCATAATGCTTGTTCCAGACAAGAACATAAAGCATTGATAATGAAAGCGATAATGCGAACATTAATTCATAAAAAATATACATTATGTTTAATCTCCCAAAAAATCAGACCATACATAATTCGCCAGATCTCTTCCTTTTTCGGTCAGGAAAAGATGATTATCTTTTCTTTCAAGTAATTCCTCTTTTATATGCAAAGCGATTTTATCGCCATATACATCTAACGCAGATTTACCAAATGTCTTTTCAAAATCTGTAAGATTAACACCCTCGTTCATTCGAAGGCCTAAAATCATAAATTCAGACATCT
Source organism: Lachnospiraceae bacterium (assembly GCA_017538995.1). GTDB lineage: Bacteria > Bacillota > Clostridia > Lachnospirales > Lachnospiraceae > UBA3766. The sequence continues at coordinate 31,261 of JAFYHV010000163.1, forward strand.
GTTCTTCAGTATTTATAACTTCATATTCAGTATACACATTTTTGTTATCGGAGTTATTCAGATAAACCTTAATATCATCCGTGTTTTTAAAACGAGTTTCGTTCATAAAAGATGCGGCAGATAGTCCGAACCCAAGATATTCGTCTCTCTTCCAGTATTTGATATTATGCTTACATTCAAAGCCTTTTTTAGAGAAGTTTGAAATCTCGTACTGATGATATTCGCTACCAAAAATCTCAGATATTGAATGAACCATTAGTCTCTCTTCTTCCTCGTTTGGAAGTTTCAGATTCATACCGTAAAAAGGCGTGCCTTCTTCTAAAATAAGACTATAAATCGATATATGTTCAGGGCTTAATTCTTTTATCTTCTCAAGTCCTTTTGAAAACGTTTCAAATGTCTGCTCAGGAATACCATTCATCAAATCTACATTGATATTCCCAAATCCTTCTTCTCTTAAGATCATAAAAGATTCAAGAAATTCATTATATGTATGAATTCTTCCGAGTATCTTAAGCTCACTGTCCACAGTACTCTGAAGCCCCAGACTTATTCTGTTAATTCCGGTCTCTTTATACGCTTTCGCTTTTTCTTTCGTAAGTGTACCCGGATTCGATTCCATGCTTATTTCAGCATTCGAATCAATTTCATAGTTTGAATAAAGGCAGTCAAAAAACCTCTTCGTTAAATCCGGAACAAGAATACTCGGCGTACCTCCGCCCACAAAAACGGTATCTACAACATAGTCCTTGTATACTTCACTGTTCCTTTTCATCTCCCCGCAAAGCGCATTAATATAATTCATTTGCATATCTTTATCAGATGCAAACGAATTAAAATCACAGTAATTGCATTTTTTCACACAGAAAGGAATGTGAATATAGATTCCGAGTTTCTTTTTCATAATGTTCCAGTTGGGGACGGTTCCGTTTTGGCTTTTTTGACCAATTAGGGACGGTTCTATTTTGGCTTTTTTTACCATTTTAGAACCGTCCCCATTTGGCTATTTTTTATCATCAAGTTTTAATACAGACATAAATGCAGCCTGGGGTATCTCAACGTTACCAATCTGGCGCATTCTCTTTTTACCTTCTTTCTGTTTTTCAAGAAGCTTCTTTTTACGCGTAATATCACCACCGTAGCATTTAGCCAATACGTCTTTACGCATAGCTTTTACAGTTTCCCTGGCGATAATTTTTCCGCCTACAGCTGCCTGAATAGGTATTTCGAATAAATGTCTGGGTATTTCGTCTTTGAGTTTCTCGCACATCTTACGACCTCTTTCGTAAGCCGTATCTTTATGTACGATAAACGAAAGCGCATCGACTTCCTCATGATTTACGAGAATATCAAGCTTAACAAGTTCTGATCTCTCATAACCCTTAAGGTCGTAATCAAAAGAAGCATAACCTTTTGAACGGCTCTTAAGCGCATCAAAGAAATCGTAAATAATTTCGTTTAAAGGAAGTTCGTATTTAAGAAGAGCTCTGGTCTCTTCCATATATTCCATACCAAGATATCTGCCTCGTCTTTCCTGGCAAAGTTCCATAATGGAACCGATAAACTCGGTTGTAACCATAATCTCTGCAGACACAATCGGTTCTTCCATATAATCAATCAGTGAAGGATCAGGAAGATTCGAAGGATTGGTTAATTCAATCATTTCGCCTGCTGTTGTATGCACCTGATAAACAACACCGGGAGCAGTTGTAACAAGATCGAGATTATATTCTCTCTCAAGTCTTTCCTGAACGATTTCAAGATGAAGGAGTCCAAGGAATCCGCATCTGAAACCAAATCCCAGAGCAATTGATGTTTCAGGTTCATAATTAAGCGAAGCATCGTTTAACTGAAGTTTTTCAAGTGCATCCCTAAGGTCCGGATATTTTGCACCGTCTGCAGGATAAACACCGCAGTAAACCATTGAATGTACCTTTTTATAGCCGGGACAGGGTTCTTTGCAGGGATTCTTTGCTTCGGTAACAGTATCGCCTACTGCAGTATCCCTTACGTTCTTAATAGACGCCGTAAAATAACCAACCATTCCGGCTGTAAGTTCATCGCACGGAATAAACTGGCCTGCGCCGAATGTACCGACTTCAACAACTTCACATGTAGCCTTTGTTGCCATCATAAGTACATTAGTACCTTTGGATATTCTGCCATCCATCAAACGACAGAAAACAATTACACCTTTATATGAATCATATATTGAATCAAAAATAAGAGCCTTTAAAGGAGCATTCACATCTCCTTTGGGCGCAGGTATTTTATGAACAATCGCTTCTAAAACTTCATCTATTCCAATACCGTTTTTCGCAGATATTAAAGGAGCGTCCTGAGCTTCCAGTCCGATAACGTCTTCTATCTCGTCGATGACTCTTTTAGGATCGGCGCTCGGTAAATCTATTTTATTAATAACCGGAAATACATCCAGATTGTGGTCAAGTGCAAGATAAACATTGGCAAGAGTCTGTGCCTCTATGCCCTGTGCGGCATCAACAACAAGAATTGCTCCGTCGCACGCAGCCAAAGACCTGCTGACCTCATAGTTAAAGTCAACATGCCCCGGTGTATCTATCAAATTGAAAATGTATTCGTTGCCGTCTTTGGCCTTATAAACGGTTCTTACAGCCTGTGACTTGATTGTGATACCTCTCTCACGCTCAAGGTCCATATTGTCGAGAACCTGTGCCTGCATTTCACGGCTGGTAAGAAGTCCTGTGCTTTCAATTATTCTATCAGCAAGTGTGGATTTACCGTGATCGATATGGGCAACTATACAAAAATTTCTGATTTTGCTCTGATCTGTCATTTTCTTAACTTAAAAAACTCTTCCACATGACGGTATGGAAGAGTTTCTCATTCCTAAAAAATATAATTAATTAAGTTTATTAACTGCAAGGCTTAAACGGGAAATCTTTCTTGAAGCGTAGTTCTTATGATATACGCCCTTGGATGTAGCTTTCTCGATAACGCTTGTAGCATTTACTAATGCTGCCTTTGCTGCTTCCTTATCATTAGCATCGATAGCTGCATATACTTTCTTAACTGCAGTCTTAACGCCTGAACGGATTGCTTTATTTCTCTCAGCGTTTCTTGCGGAAACTTCAATTCTCTTCTTTGCAGATTTGATATTAGCCAAGACTATTACCTCCATTAAAAATTCTCAACATTAAATCCTGACACGGATGATTTAATGTACATACATTGATATATTATCAATACTTTATTATATTTTGTCAACAACAAATTATAATTTTACGTTACGATTTCTGACAATGGGACTTTCAAGCGGTTCCGTCATTTCAGCAGCTTCTTTTGCATCAAGCATTACACTGATAGGAGCCTGTACCATCTCTTCGGATGATTCAGCTACTTCTTTTTTGCCTTTACCCTTTTTGCCCTTTTTGCCTTTTTTAGTTGTTTTGGGAGTTTCAGCCTTAGCAGGTTTTACGGGTTCCTCAGGTACAGGTTCTTCAACTTTATCTTTTACGGGAATAACTTCACCGTTTCTGATAACAGCTATAACCTTCTGCTTGTCGCTGAATACGGTTTCCTTACGTTCAGGCTTAACAGGGCGAACTTCTTCTTCGGGCTCTCTTGTAATCTTGGTTGATTTAATAACTCTTGCATTCTTAAATACTATGGAAGTATCGATTTCTTTCTTATAGTATTCAGGCTTTCTCTCACCGAGAGGTTTAACCGGTGAAGGAGAAATTGAATCGTTATTCTGAGCCGATGCGCCTTCTGATTTTGACGAATCATATCTGAAGCCTGATTCTTTAATAATCTGATAAGAACTTAAATCCTTGGGAGCACTTTCAGTCTTTTCTTCAACAGGTTCTTCAACCTTAGGGGTGCCGCTTTCAGGTTTTGAATGCATTACATATTCTTTACCGCCGTCAAGGTCGTCAAGCATGTAATCCATTACGCCTCTTTTACCTTTAAGACTTGCAGCAAAGCTTTCACCATAAAGATCTGATGAAATATCACCTCTGTTAACAACTCTTTCATTTGAGTTATCTTCTTTGCTTGCAGGGGCGCCTACTCCGTTATATTTATTCTGCCAGCTCTTTACGATAGCTCTGCTTGCTGCCTGTTCGTTAATATGTAAAAGATCGTCTTCATCTGTTTCTGCTGTTACAGCAACTTCTTCTGCAGCTTCAGCAAACGCAGGATCTTCATATTTGGGTTCTTCGTAGGTTTCTTCTGTTTCTTCTTCGATAACTTCGGGAACCGATTCTTCAAATGAAACTTCTTCTGTTGCTTCTTCAACTGTTTCAACAACCGGCTCTTCGAAAGTTTCAGTTACTTCCTCTATTGTTTCTGCAACAGGTTCTTCAACAGTTTCTTCTACTGTTTCTTCTAATGTTTCGACAACAGGTTCTTCAAAAGCCACTTCCTCAACTGCTTCTTCTGTAACTTCTGCTATTTCTTCTACTGTTTCAGCAACTGTATCTTCAACCTCTTCAGTTACTTCTTCAATTTCTTCAACTGCAGGCTCTTCAAAAGCAACTTCTTCAGCTGCTTCTTCTATTACTTCTGCTGCAGGCTCTTCAAAAGCAACTTCCTCAACTGCTTCTTCAACAGCCTCTTCTACTACTTCAGTTGCTTCTTCAACAGTCTCTTCTGCAACTTCCTCAACTGTTTCTTCTACATTTTCTTCTACAGTTTCTTCTGCTTCTTCAACAACAGGCTCTTCAAAAGCAGCTTCAACTTCTTCTACAACTTCCTCTACTGTTTCTTCAGCGACTTCTTCAACAGTCTCTTCAATAACTTCTTCAGTTATTTCTTCTGCAAGAGCTTCTTCTACGATTTCTTCGTTTACTTCTTTAATCTCTTCAACGATTTCCTCTGCAGGTTCTGTAACTGCTTCAACAACCTCATTCACAGTTGCTTCTTCAACTGTTTCAGCTACAGTTTCTTCTAGAGGAGTTTCTGCTGCTTCTTCTATTACTATTTCTTCGATATCACCTTTTTTGCCCTTACCGGGAACAAATTCAGGCATCTTTTTATTTGATTTTTCGATAGGAAGAGAAAGAATCTTTGATAATTCATCATCTTCATTTCTGTCAATAATAACAGGGCAGTTAAGTCTTTCTTTTTCAATCTCTTCAGGAATTTCTTCATTCTTGAAACGACTGGTAACCTTTAAAACTGTACGAGGTGAATCAGAGTTAGTATCTTTCATAATAACTCTCTCGTGAGGATTGGTCGAATCCACTACATCATCAGTTTTAAACTTTTCTACTCTGTTAAATGCAACACCTGTAGACTCGGCATCGCCGGATTTAGCCTGTTCTCTTGTAACAAGTCTTTCTGTTTCTTCAACATCATTTACAAAATTATATGTCTTACCGAATTTGGTAGCAGGCTTTTCGTTATTGTTTCTCTGCCATCTTTCGTTATTTCTGTTATTGTTTGCACTGCGGGTTCTACGTGAGAATACAGATCTTCCTCCACCGGGAAGGCTGATGGAATCTGTTGATTCTTCGCTTTCTTTTTCTTCTGCATTTCCGAATTCGCTGGCAAGCGCAATAGGAGAAACAAATCTTCCGCTTGTTTCTTTCTTTTCTTCTACAACTTGAGCGACTTCTTCTTTTACTTCTTCTGCAGCTTCAGCAACTGTTTCTTCTACAGTTTCAGCCACTTCTTCGACAGCCTCTTCGGTTTCTGTCACTGCTTCTTCAACTGCTTCGGGAATTTCGGCAACTGTTTCTTCTGCAACTTCTTCTGTTGTTTCAACAACTTCCTCTACAGTTTCCTCTACAATTTCTTCTGCTTGAACCGCTTCTTCGGCTACTTCTTCTACAACTTCAGAAACAGCCTCTTCTGCTTCAGAAACTTCAGCCACAGCTTCTTCGACTGCTTCTTCCGCCACAACTACTTCTTCTACCGGCTCTTCAACAACCGCTTCTTCAACTGTTTCAGCAACTTCCGCTACAGGCTCTTCAGCAAATGTTTCAAATCCTTCTGTGATTTCTTCCTCTTCTTCATCATCAGGATCTGCTTCAAGTCTTTCGCCGTCAATCTGTTCTGCGAATGCTGCAAATTCATCAATAGCGTTTACAGGAGCTTCTTCGATAACTTCTGCTGTTTCTTCAACTTCTACTGTTTCAAATACGCTTTCGTTTTCAAAATCATTAACCTTTTCAAAGGTTTCTTCTGCAACAGCTTCAACAAATTCCGGAGCATTTTCATAAGTATTAACTTCCTCTACAGCAACAGGCATGGGAGGAACAGGAACCGCTTCAACGGGCTTTTCAAACTGAGCATCAATATTGTTAAGCTCTTCCATTGTAAGAGCAACATCCATGGGTTCATCTTCAGCTGTAATAGGAATAGACTTCTCAGGACGCGCTGCAATAACTACCGAATCATTTAAAATAATCGGCTCGCTTAACTTGTTGGGATCACCCTTCTTAATAGGAGTCATCATGGGACGACGCATTCTTCTGGGCGGAACATATTCTTTATTCTCGCCATTATCGTCAATCTTCTTCTGAAGAGGAACGTAATTTCCTCTGTACTCTCCTTCACCTGAAAGAAGTGCAGAATTATAAGCCTTACCGTCATCACCGTCAGACTTTTCGTTTACATCCCAGATATTATCCTTGCTCTTAACATATCCTAAAATATTCTTAACCGCTTCAAAAGAAGTCTTCATGGATTCGTCGATTGAACTGAATCTGTGCTGACCGTTTCTTCCTACGCAGTAAAGGTTTTCAAATTTATTGAGGTATTTCTTAATCTTGTCGAAATTCTCATATCCGTCATAGTATGAAGGGAATGCTTTGCTGAATTTCGTCTTGTTATAACCGACTACCTTTTCTTCGGAATCAATGATACCGAGTTTAACAAGATCGTTTATAACCGTCTTTCTCCAGTCACGGTTGCCCATTGACCAGTAATAATCACCTTCGTTGCAATAGTAGTTAAGACCGAGATAGAAATGCTCGGGATTTCTTACCATGTAAGGTGAAAAATTATTATAAACCTGAATTCTTGATACTTTTACATTGGGATTGCTGATATAAATAACCGAATCGGGAATTGCATTGTCAACAGTCTTGTAATCTTCGGTATCGTTTTTCCATTTAATTTCGGTAAGTTCAACACATACACTTACCATTCCTCTGTAAGAAAGGTTTTCTGCCGCAAGGATTACAGCGGGATCTGCATTATCCATTCCTAAAATAAGGTCTCTTACAGGCATGGACGAAATAAGATAATCACAGTTAACAACAAATTCGTCACCGTCTGCAGAACATCTTACGGAATGAATCTTGTCATTCATAATTGTTACGCCGGTAACCTTACAGTTTTTATGAATACTTCCGCCTTTTTCAATAAATCTGTCGGCAACAGTCTCCCACATCTGATATGCGCCGTACTTGGGATAATAATATCTTGCAGCATAAGGTGCAGGTAATTTTTCATAATCTTCGTTTTTCTTTTCAGCACTGATAATGGGTGCGATAAGACTCTTTTCGGAAACCACACCAAAATCAGCGTGAATTCTTGAAGCCTCTCTGCCCCAGATTTTCTCAATGTATTCCTCGATAAACATCTGATAAAGCTGCTTACCGAAACGGTTCATATAGTAATCTTCAAGCGATGTCTCTTTGTGCTTGAAAACATTACCGCCAATCTGTGAAAAGCCTGATTTAATAGATGTGGCAATACCGAAATTCTTTACCGCATCTTTGTTAAACTTAATCGGACTCTCATAAAACTTATTGTCTTTATAAATTCTGGTTAATTTTTCACGCGATAAAATAACATCCTCTTCGACGTCGGGATCCGGACCGCCGTTGTGGATTTTACAATATCTGTCTATTAACTTATCGTCTTTGGAAGGAACTCCCTGAGCGGGAAGGATTGAAGTCCAAAAATTCTTAACTGCAGGATTTTTGGATATAAACATATGACCGCCTGCATCCAAAACATTTTCTTCGTTTTCGAGGCGTGCGCAAAGACCGCCGACAACCGACGATTCTTCAACTATGGTAACTTCGTAATCGGATGATTTTGATAATAAATCATAGCCCGCCGTAAGCCCGGCAGGTCCAGCACCAATAATTATAACCTTTTTCATTCCCCAAACCCCTTTTGCAAAAATTTATTTGCTCTTTTTTTTGTCTGCCTTCTTAGAATTCGTTGTATCTTCTTCAGAATGTCTTACTTCATCAATAAGCTGCTCGATGAGCATCTTTTTTATGAAAACGTCATAGCTTAAAAGACTGATTAATAAGAAGAGCCTCATATAATCGCCTTCTTCGCCTTCATATTCAGGGAAGCAGTGGCTACTGGCTTCGAATTTATCCTGAATATCTTTCTTCAGAAGCTCGATTCTTTCCTCACCAATATCAAGGATAGAATCATAAAATTCGTCAAATTTTATGGAACCCTCACCCGCGAAATACTTTTCCGTAATCGGATTTATAAGGGTATAAACATCGTTAATGGAAAGGAAATTCTTCAAGTAGTATATGAAAATAAGGGTCATCATATGCTCTTTGGAATATTTTTTCTTAACGGGCGAAGGAAGAAGATTGTTTTTGGCATAGTTATTAATCATGGTTTTGGTGAAGATCTTCTCTTCACCATCCTCGGTACTTCTTCTGGTGTAATTAAGTTTTTCATCCAGAAAAGAAAGCACCTGATCCATATAAAGATCTATGTTCGGAATATCTCCGCTTTTGATATTCAGAACATTTCCCATTTCCTCAAGAATGGAGTTTAAAACCTCTTCAAAAGATCTCTGATTATTCTCTTCCTTTTTGTTGTTTGATTCCATAAATGCACGACTAAAAAAATTTCAAAAATAAGATGGACAATTAAATGATAAATTTTTCGTCCGATATAAATAAATTATATATATTTTGGCAGTAAAAGTAAAGTAATCAAAAAATAAATAAAATATTAAATTGAAATAAAAAAATAATTGTGATATACTTTAAAAAACGCTTTATAAATGTAAAGTTTTAAAGTTTTTAAGTGTGAAAGTACGGAGGTGGAATTTATGAATCCGAAATTAAAAACCGATGCTATGGATTCGCTTTTCGAAGCAATTCTCTGTTTGGAATCAAAGGAAGAATGTTATACCTTTTTTGAAGATTTATGTACAATAAACGAACTTCTTTCACTCTCCCAGCGTTTTGAAGTTGCCACAATGCTCAGAGACAAGAAGACATATATGGAAATAGTTGAAAAAACCGGCGCATCTACTGCTACTATCAGCAGAGTGAACCGGTCTCTTAATTACGGCTGTGACGGCTATGATATGATATTCGAACGTCTTCCTAAAAAAGATGACGAAAACTAGCCTGATATTTCAATCATATCAAAAGGATTAATATAGGTATTCTCGTATAAAATATGATATGCGAGGATACCTTTAAATTTTGTAACTTCAAAGATCATCTGACCTTTTAACACTTCATCACCCTTTGCTATCTTGGGTTCTTCAGCATATCTGTAAATGGTTTCATATCCGTTCTGATGATCTATTCTCACAAGAAAACCGTATATATCATCCTCTGAAACTTCAGATACCACACCATTTCCCGTAGCTATTATTTTAGCGCCGTCAGAAACTGAAATCTCAAGTGTATAAGGATTCATAAGACTGTCTTCGAAGCTTGTATCATCTCCTGATACGGTAATATTCGCTTCCTTGGCATCTTCCGGATCGGAAATAATTGTAGCCTGACCGCTGACAGGAATACCTACAGGATTTTTCTTGGCTTCTTCTATTTCTTTGTTTTCATTTTCAATCGATACATGTTCAGCTAAAAGGGCAACTTTCTGCTGAAGATTTTCTATCTCTGTTTCGTACTCTTCGTTCTGAATTGTGGTTGTATTTTTAAGTGATGAAAAATCGTTTGAAATTCTCACAACACTGACAACAAGAACGATGTTTACAGCCAGAAAAATCAGTGTCAGCATGAGTAGCCAATACATTATCAAACTGCCCTTTTTATCGTTATTATCGTTGCTTTTGTTCATATCGAAAATCCTTAAAATTTCTTTACATTAAATTTATATTATGATATTCTATTTGTGTTGCGTGTGCAACTGAATTTTTTACGGAGGTAAGCATACATGAAAGGTACAGTTAAGTGGTTTAACAACCAGAAGGGTTACGGATTTATCTCTGACGAATCCGGAAAAGACATCTTTGTTCACTACTCAGGAATCGTATCCGATGGTTTCAAAACCCTTGAAGAAGGCGCTGCTGTAGAATTCGAAGTTATCGAAGGCGACAAGGGAGTTCAGGCAGTTAATGTAACCAAGTTATAATTAGTCGTTTTTATGTGCCTTAATATATTGATAAATATATAGAGCAAGTTGTAAAAGGATTAAAGTTTAACTAGATTCAAAAAGGACCGAATTTACGGTCCTTTTTCTTTTGACCATTTGGGGACGGTTCTGTTTTGGCTTTTTTGACCATTTAAGAACCGTCCCCTTTTGGCTCATTTAATTATATTTAGCTACTTCATCAAATTTCAGGTTTCCGCCGAAAATATCAAGTGCGGAACCTATCGTAAAATCAATCTTTCCGTCCGATGCTTCATTAATCGTTTCTACATCTTCAAGAGAACGAATACCGCCGGCATATGTAACTTTATTGCCGTCGTATTTGGATAATTCTTTTATGATGTCGGTCTCGGGCCCGTTGCACTTTCCTTCAACATCAACTGCATGTATAAGATATTCGTCGCAATACTCTTCTAACTTCTTTAAGGTATCGCAGTTCATTTCGGTTTCGGTAATCGTCTGCCATCTGTCTGTGGTAACAAAGTACTTGTCGCCGACTTTTTTGCAGGATAAGTCGAAAACGATTTTTTCTTTTGAAACCGCATCTTTAAGCTTCTTCATTTTCTCTTCGGATAGTTTTCCGTCTTCAAATAAATAGCTTGTTACGATTACATGTGAAGCGCCTGCTTCAATGAATTCAGCAGCGTTCTTATCATTAATTCCGCCGCCGACCTGAAGACCGTCAGGAAATTCTTTAAAAGCTTTTATGGCCTCTTTTTTAGATGCTTCATATTCATCTGTTCCGGCTTTATTGAGAATAATCACATGGCCTCCGTAAAGGTCATTGTCTTTATATAACTCAGCAAAATACGCAGAATCTTTATCCGATATGAAATTTTCTTTGGCAGAATTATCTGTAAGACTTGAGCCTACAATCTGCTTAACTTTGCCGTTATGTATATCAATACATGGTCTGAATTTCATATTGTTTCCTCAAAAGTTTAAGCAATTACATCCTGCATATCGTAATATCCAGGCTCTTTTCCTGCAAGGAATTTAGCTGCCGTTAAAGCGCCTTTTGCAAAGATTGCTCTGGAATAAGCTGTATGGTTAAGAGTAATAACCTCATCTTCTCCTGCGAAAATAACATCGTGAATACCTACAATTGTACCGCCTCTTACTGCAGAAATACCAATCTCGTTTTCTCTTCTTGCTTCGCTTCTGCCTGTTCTGTCGTAAACGTAAGTATATTTGTTATCAAGTGATTCGTTGATAGTATCAGCAAGTGCCAGAGCTGTTCCGCTCGGAGCATCTTTTTTCATTTTATGATGCTGTTCAACTATCTCGATATCAAAGCCTGCATTGCCTAAAACAGGTGCCGCTCCTTTTAAGAGTTTGATTAAAAGGTTAACACCGAGAGACATATTTGCGGATTTTAAAATAGCAATTTCTTTCGATGCTTCTTTTACTCTTGCCATCTGCTCTTCTGTTAAACCTGTAGTACAAAGAACTATAGGAAGCTTTTTCTCAAGGCAGTATGATAATAATCCGTCAACTGCATTCGCAAATGCAAAATCAATTACAACATCAGCTTCAATATTGCACTCGGCAATACTTTTATATACCGGATAATCGTTTAATACTCCGTCAAATGGATCGATTCCCGCTACAATCTGCATATCGTTATCTTCTTTTACGAGTCTTGTAATAGCCTGTCCCATACGGCCGTTACATCCGTGCATAATTATTCTTAACATATCTTTTATATGCTCATAAAAGAGCATTTCCTCCTTTTTCGATTATACTCATAAAATAAATTTTTGTACACAAAAAGGGCGCCTTTACAAGGTGCCCTTAAGATTCTCAGAAATTATAACAATCCGTAAGCTTTCATCTCTTCTTTAAGAGCTTCTGCTTTTGCCTCGTCCATTGTGCAAAGCGGCGATCTGTAAACATCATCGCACATTCCCATATAACTCATAGCCTTCTTAATAGGTATGGGATTTACCTCGCTGAATAAAGCATCGGTAAGAGGAACCGCTTTTAACTGCATTTCCATTGCTTCGGCAACCTTGCCTTCGGTAAACTTAGCACACATGTCATGAACATCTGCAGGAGCAATATTTGAAAGTACGGAGATAACTCCGAGTGCTCCGATAGACATAAACGGAAGTGTCATAATATCATCGCCACAGTAAATATCAACTTTACCTTTTGCGAGATGGGAAAGTCTTGCTGTCTGAGCAAGGTCTCCTGTAGCTTCCTTAACGCCTACGATGTTTTCAACTTCGGTGCAAAGCTTAACGATTGTCTGAGGAAGGATGTTCACACCCGTTCTTCCGGGGATATTGTAAAGGATGCAGGGAATCTTAACTGAATCTGCAATAGCCTTAAAATGTAAGAACAAACCTTTCTGAGTCGATTTATTGTAATAAGGTGATACGAGTAACAGTGCATCCGCACCTCTCTTTTCAGCCTCTGTTGACAAATGAATTGCCTCGGCTGTTGAGTTGGAGCCTGTTCCGGCGATAACCGGTACTCTGCCGTTTACGCGCTTGACGCAGGCCTCAATAACGTCCAAATGCTCTTCATGACTCATCGTTGATGATTCGCCTGTTGTACCGCATACAACAATGGCGTCAGTCTTATGAGCGATCTGGAACTCAATATTCTTGTAAAACTGTTCGTAATCGACTTCACCGTTGGCTTTAAACGGTGTCACTATGGCTACTGCCGCGCCTGTAAAAACTGACATTTTCGCCTTCTCCTTTCAAAAAAACTATGTTTAATTATAACGAATAGCCTTTTTTTGTCAATCAAATTTCTGATTAAATTCGCATTTATTTGTTAAATACTCATAAAAAAAATAATCCTTCAAAAAGGATTATTTCTTAGATTTATATTCTTTCATACTCCGTAAAAGCAAATGTATTGTCAAAGTATGTCTGCTCGTCCGATTCTTTTACCATCTTCCACTCTTCATCCTCATCGAGATTGGGGAAGTAAGAATCGGCGCTGAAGGCTCTGTCAACTTTTGTAATGAAAGCCCTGTTACAGTAAGGAAGAAATTCCTTGTATACGCTCGAACCTCCGATTATATAAATATCTTCATCGTTATACTGCTTTAAAAGTTCCAAACACTCTTCAATCGAATGAACGTAAATCTCTCCGTCTTTTGATTCAAGATTTTTATTTGAAGTAATAACTATATTGGTTCTGTTTTTAAGAGGCTTCTGACCGGGAAACGAATCAAGGGTTTTTCTTCCCATAACAACTACTTTTCCTGTGGTAGTCTCTCTGAAAAACTTCTGATCGGAAGGAATTCTTACAAGGAGTTCGTTTTTATATCCGATTCCCCAGTTGGCATCAACGCAGACAATTAAATTCATTTTCTTCTCCTTTTATATAGCGATGGGAATATTCTCAATCTGAGGCCCCGTCACATAATTTTCAACCTTAACATCATCTCTCGTGAACTCATAAAAGTCATGAATGTCCGGATTTAACCAGAATGTGGGAGCATCATATGTAGGTCTGGAAATCAGTTCTTTTACGAGGGGAATATGTCTGTCGTAAATATGCGCATCTGCTATTACATGAACCAGCTCTCCTACTCTCATATCGCAGACCTGTGCGAGCATGTGAACAAGCACCGAATACTGAACCACATTCCAGTTGTTTGCCGCAAGCAC
>JAFYHV010000164.1 GCA_017538995.1 Lachnospiraceae bacterium
ATTAATTATACTATATGTTAAAATATAAATGTATTTGTTCTTTATCTAGAAAACTTAAAAAGCGAGGGGTTATATGAAAACAATCGAAGAAATCAGAGAAATCATCTCAACTTTAACATTGGAAGAAAAAGCTTCCCTGTGTTCAGGCGAAACTTTCTGGCTTACCAAGAAAATTCCCGGTAAAGATATACCCGTTATTATGGTATCCGATGGTCCTGTCGGACTTAGAAAACAGGAAAATGTAGAGGATCATCTCGGAATGAACGAGTCCATTAAAGCAGTTTGCTTCCCCGCAGGTGTCGGAATGGCTGCCACATTTAATAAAGAACTCTATGGTAAGATGGGCGAAACACTCGGTGAAGAATGCAGAGCCGAAAATGTAGCCGTTATTTTAGGACCAGCTGTTAATATCAAACGCTCTCCTCTTTGTGGACGAAATTTCGAGTATTTATCCGAAGATCCTTTCCTTGCAAGCGAAATGTCTACTTCATACGTAAAAGGTGTTCAGAGCAAACATGTCGGCACTTCCATTAAGCACTTTGCTGTTAACAATATGGAAACAAGACGATTCTCCGCATCCAGCAATCTTTCAGAGCGAGCTTTAAGAGAAATCTATCTCTCTGCTTTTGAAGGTCCTGTCAGAAATGCTCAGCCCTGGACTGTTATGTGTTCTTATAACCGTATCAATGGCGAACTTGCCAGCCAGAACAAAATGCTTTTAACAGATATACTTCGTGATGACTGGGGATTCAAAGGAAATGTAGTCAGCGATTGGGGAGCTGTAAGCAACCGCGCTAAAGCTCTCGAAGCAGGTTTGAATCTTGAAATGCCTACATCATACGGTGAGAATGATGCAATGCTTGTCGAAGCAGTTAAGCGTGGCGAATTAGATGAAAGCTTATTAGATAAGAACTGCGAATCACTTCTTAAACTTATATATGATGCTTATGACAATATCGGAAACAGTGATGAATTTAAGTTTGACAGAGACGAGCATCATGAAATCGCAAAAAATATCGCTGCAGAAACATTCGTATTATTAAAGAATGAAGGAAATGTTCTTCCGATTAATAAGAATGCAAAGATTGCAGTTGTAGGCGCTTATGCCAAAACTCCCAGATTCCAGGGTGGCGGAAGTGCTCATATTAACTGTCATAAAATCACAAGTTTCCTTGACGCATGCAGCGATAATGGTCTGTCTGATATTAAGTTTGCAGAAGGCTTCTCTCCCGTTGCCGATGACTTTGATGAAAATCTTTGTAACGAAGCAGTTGCAATTGCAAAAGAAGCTGATGTTACACTTATCTTCGCAGGGCTTCCGGATATCTTTGAGTCAGAGGGTTATGATCGTAAGCATATGAATATGCCTTCATGTCAGTTAAAAGTGATTGATGAAGTATCAAAAGTCGCAAAGAAAACTGTAATCGTTCTTCATAACGGATCACCCATAGAAATGCCTTTCGTTAATAACGTAGATGCTATCCTTGAGTGTTATCTTGGCGGTCAGGCAGTAGGCGGAGCTCAGTTTGATGTTATCTTCGGAGACAAATCTCCTAGCGGTCGTCTTGCTGAGACTTTCCCTATAAGACTTGAAGACAATCCATCATATATCAACTTCCCGGGATATAAAAACAATGTCGATTATTCCGAAGACGTTTTCGTAGGCTACAGATATTACGATAAAAAGAAAATGGACGTACTCTTCCCCTTCGGTTTTGGTTTAAGTTATACAGAGTTTAAGTACAGCAATCTTAAGATATCAAAAGATGAAATAAATGAAGACGAAGGTCTTTCAGTATCGGTTGACATAACTAATATTGGTTCTGTTGCATCAAAAGAAGTTGTTCAGTTATATGTTAAGAACTGCGAAACTAAAGTGCTTCGTCCAATCAGAGAATTTAAGGGATTTGAAAAGATTGAATTAGCTCCCGGTGAAACAAAGACTGTAACATTTACGCTCAATAAAAGCTCCTTCGCTTATTTCGACGAAAGAATTCATGACTGGGCTGTTCCCACAGGAACTTATGAAATTGAAATCGGAAAGAATTCAAGATGTATCGAACTCTCAGTTCCCGTTAATGTTATCGGAAAGCCAATTCTTCCTGACAAATATGATTATGATTCTATTACAGAAGACTTGCTCGATGATCCCCGTATCGCAGATTATGTGAGAGCTTACCTCACAGGCGCAAAAGACGATCACGAAAGAAGTGAAGTTGAAAAAGAATCAATGAACGAAGAAATGGAATATGCAGGAATGATGTATTCTCCTCTTCGCAGTGGCCTTTACTTCAGTGCAGGAAAAATCAAATACGATGATATAGATGAATTCCTTGAAGAGATAAACAAGATTATTCAGAAATAGTTTAAGAGGGCGCCAAGCGCCCTCTTTTTTATAGTTTTTAGAGCAAATTCAAGTTAAATAAGAGTTTTTATGTAAATTATTTACACAATAATATTATTGTTTTTATGTTTTTATAGGCATTTTGCATATTTTTTCTTTACTAAATAGCTCAGAAATGTTATCATATCCATAGACAAGTTCTTGTCAGTACAAATTTCTTATATTTCCCAAAAAAGTAATTCAAATAATTTCTTTTAGGAGGTTTTATGCAAGAAGATAAACTGTCTGCTAATTTTGATGCAGATATTGAAAACAATTCAAACTATGATGTCGATAAAATCGGAATGGGTTATTTAAATGCTACAGGAGAAATAAAGTATTCATTACGAAACGATATAATGTTTCATATCGTAATGAATAAATCCAAAGAAGCCCTAAAGGGTTTAATTTGCGCTTTAAAAGGCTTAAACTACGATGAAGTTAAAAACGTAACAGTTATGAACCCTATTGATTACAGCGATTGTATTGGCAAAATGATTGTTATGGACGTTAAAGTTGAACTAAACAATTCAGAAATAATAGATATAGAATTACAATTATATGCTGACGAATATTGGGAAAAAAGATCCCTTTTATATTTAAGTCGAGCATATAATAATATAGGGCAATCCGAAGACTATTCTTCATTAAAGCCTACTCTTTTTATAGCTATAACAGATACCAAAAGTATAAATAAACGTTTCAAACCGGAATTCTATTCAAAATATATGTTTTTGAATATTAAAAACCACGAGCCATATTCTTCTCTTTTAGGAATTAATGTGTTATATTTAGACCAAATAGAATTAGCTACTGAAGATGATAAGAAAAACAAACTTGATTACTGGGCTAAACTGTTTAAAGCTACTACTTGGGAAGAATTAAAAGCGATTGTCAAAAACAATCCGTGCATGGAGGAGGTGGCCAAAATAATGTATAGTTCAAATATAATACCTCAGGAACAAACAATACTGGAAGCCGAGCAACGCGCTAGGCATATGCAACGTTGTATGTATGAAAACGGGTATAATGCTGCAAAAAAAGAAGATGAAGATAAAATTGAAGCTTTAGAAAAAGAAATTGAAGAATTAAAAAAACAACTTGGACAATAAAATAAACAAAAAGTTCGACTTAAGTCGAACTTTTTTTATTTCAAACGGTTTGTTTAAACTTTAGGTTATTCAGCGCTTCATAGATTTCCTCTTCTCTCATCTTCACTGCAACTTCAAAAACTTCTTCTGCTTTCTTCAGGCCAAATCCAAACTGAATTAAATCCTTAACATCTACTTTTGCTTCTGCAGCCACTCTCTCGCAAGCATTATCGCAGTTCGCAGGAATTGAAATTCTCATACTGTTAAGTCTTCCGCCTTCAGGTCCGCAGTGTACCATGAATATTCCGTCGTTCTCGGGAAGCATTTCGTCTTTAATATGAAGAGACATTACGAATTCTTTTTCTGATTCAAAATATCTTAAGAAACTTTTTACATCGATGATTCTTCCAAGTGTATTAGGGAACGGATCCTGAGGTTTTACGATATCTACGAAACCATACTTTGCAAATACTTGCGGTTCTCTTGTTCCAAGGAAGACAAACGCTTCCTGTTCGGACTGCATGCAGTTAAATACTTCTTTTAGGATTGCATCCATGTAACCGCGTCTTCTGTAAAGACCTTTGGTGAAAGCATTCTTTATCTGATATATGGTTGTTCCGTCTCCGCCTACGTCGGGTGAAACGGAAAGTGTGGATATTACCTGATCTTTTTCTTTTGCCGCAAATACGAGATTGCGGCCTTCAACTCTTAATTCAACTTCCATAACTATACTAAAAGGCAAATCGCTTCAGACGATATTCCTTCTCCTCTGCCTGTAAATCCGAGGTGTTCCTCGGTTGTTGCTTTGATGTTTACCTGATTAATATCAAGTTGTAATGCCCCTGCAATATTGGCACGCATTGCATCAATATAAGGTCTCATCTTCGGTGCCTGAGCAATAATTGTAGCATCGATATTTCCGATTTCGAAGCCTGCATCTTTTATGAGGTCTCTTACTCTCTCAAGAAGAATGATACTCGAAATATCTTTAAACTCTCCTGAAATATCGGGGAAATGAAGTCCGATATCTCCTAAAGCCGCTGCGCCGAGCAATGCATCCATTATTGCATGTGTAAGCACATCTGCGTCGGAGTGTCCCAAAAGACCTTTTTCATATTCAATCTTTACGCCACCGATGATTAAGTTTCTTCCGGACTCAAGGCGGTGAACATCGTAGCCTAAACCTACTCTCATATAAATTCCTTATCTCGGTGCCAGGCACGATGAGCGAGCCAGGCACCGCTTTAAACATTAAAATAATAATACATTTGCCATTCCGAAATATACAAGCAGTGAAATCGCATCGACCATGGTTGTGATAAAAGGTGAAGCCATTACTGCCGGGTCAAATCCGAGTTTCTTGGCAATCATAGGAAGCGTACAGCCGACTACCTTAGCAACCATTACGGTAAGTACCATGGTAAGGCAAACTGTCAAAGCCACAAGAAGTGTTACGCTCGGATTGTGAAGAATCAGTCTGTCGAAAAGCATAATCTTTGCAAAACACGCAATTGCAAGCACCGTACCGCATAAAATAGCTGCTCTGATTTCTTTCCAGATAACTCTTACAATATCTGAAAATTCAAGTTCGCCAAGTGATAAAGCACGGATAATCGTAACCGAAGACTGTGAACCCGAGTTACCGCCGGTATCCATTAGCATAGGAATAAATGCAGTAAGTACAACCTGTGCTGCGAGTGCATTTTCGAATTTAGTAATAATAAGTCCCGTAAAAGTAGCTGAAACCATGAGGAGCATCAGCCAGGGAATTCTGTGCTTAAAAAGATCAAGTGCATTGGACTTAAGATACGTTTTATCGGAAGGCGTCATACCGGCCATGATTTCGATATCCTCGGTAGCCTCGTCTTCCATGACATCCATAGCATCGTCGAATGTTACGATACCGAC
>JAFYHV010000165.1 GCA_017538995.1 Lachnospiraceae bacterium
AGAGGATTCTTATCCTACTTACCTTTACGACAACAATTATTTAAATGACGTAAAATATATTTTCAGCAAAAACGCAATTATTGATTCAGGGCTTATCTTAATTCAGAGAGGTGCTGCTGCTACTCCTTCCTCCTTTGATACATATTCAAACTGGAGTAACGATTTTACGTACGGAAAAGAAGCGGTGCTTAATCATTACAACAGGGACGAAGTAGAGGTTGCAGAAGTTCAGAAAGATTTAACCGAGGCCGAAAAGAAAACCATTTATGAGAACATCACACAGAATGTAACATCAATTGCGGATGATTATCCTAATACAGAGTTTTATATTTACTACACGCCTTACAATATTTATTATCTCGATTATTTCAAACAAAGCGGCGAGTTAAGCAAACAGATTGAAGCTGAGAAATATATTACTTCACTCTTACTAGAGCATAAGAACATTCATGTATTCTCTTTCTATATGAAACATGAACTGATTGAAAATCCCGATTATTATAAAGATTTAGCCCACCACAGCCAGGATGCTTCGGATATGATTCTTAACTGGCTCTGTGAAGGCGAGGGTGAGCTTACAAAAGATAATTACGAAGAGTATTACGAAGATTTATCCGACTACTATTTCTCGTTTGATTTTGATTCCATATTTTAAAAATGCTCATAAAAGAACCGGTCTGAAATTCAGGCCGGTTTATTTTTATTCGGGTTTTTTGTTTCCTTTTATTTTCTTAAAATGTTCTTTTATCTTAGTTTCATATCCGAGATCGCCGGGCTTATAGAAACTTAAGTCCTTTAATTCGTACGGCAGATACTGTTCCTTTACAAAATGGTTTTCATACAGATGAGGATACTTATATTCAACACCATGTCCGAATTCTGTGGCACCGGGATAATGTGCATCCCTTAAATGAACGGGTATCGGCTGGTTGCCACCCTCTGAAACTGCCTTATGTGCTTCTTCCAGAGCCACCGTTACCGAATTGGATTTAGGTGCACACGCAAGGTAAATTGCAGCATGGGATAAGATAAGTTCTGCTTCGGGAAGTCCGACTCTTTCAACCGCAAGGGAAGCATTGGTTGCAACCACAAGTCCCATAGGGTCTGCGTTTCCGACATCCTCGGAAGCAAATATCATCATACGTCTTGCAATAAAGGTTACGCTCTCTCCCGCCTCAAGCATTCTTACCAGATAATACTCTGCTGCATCGGGATCTGAGCCTCGCATACTTTTAATAAATGCGGAAATCGTATCGTAATGATTGTCGCCGTCCTTATCGTATTTAAGAGTTCTTTTCTGAACACATTCGCCGGCAACTTCAAGCGTAATATGAATCTTTCCGTCCTCGCCTCTGGGTGTGGTCATAACGGCTAATTCAATACCGTTTAAAGCCACTCTCGCATCGCCGTCAGCTGTATCTGCGAGGAATTCGACAGCTTCATCATCTATACATGCATTCATTGCGCCAAGGCCTCTTTCGTCGTCCTTAACGGCTGTCTCTATTAACGACTTTACATTCTCTTTTGACAAAGGCGAAAGTCTGAAGATATTCGATCTTGAAACCAGAGCCTTGTTTACTTCAAAGAAAGGATTCTCGGTTGTCGCACCTATAAGTGTTATCGTACCGTCCTCAACATAGGGAAGAAGGAAATCCTGCTGTGCCTTGTTGAAACGGTGGATTTCGTCTATGAAGAGAATTGTTTTCTTTCCGGAGAAAGAGATTTCTTTCTTGGCTTCGTTAACCACCTCTTCCATATCTTTCTTGCCCGATATGGTAGCGTTTAGCTGCTTAAATTCAGCCTTTGTTGTGTTAGCGATAACTTTGGCGAGTGTGGTCTTTCCGCATCCCGGAGGGCCGTAAAAAATCAGCGAACCGATTCTATCCGCTTCTATCGCACGTCTTAACATCTTTCCTTCGCCGAGGATATCTTCCTGCCCTACAACTTCATCAAGAGTTCTGGGGCGCATTTTAACGGCTAAAGGTGCTTCTTTTTTCAGTTTCTGTTCTTTTGCAAATTCAAAAATATCCATTTTATTTAAACTGGTTCTGCGCAGAATCGTACTTAAATCCTGCTGCCTCAAGTTTCTTCTTTATCTCTTCTGCATCAACGTCAAGTCCGTCAGCCAACGCATCCAGACTTTCATACTGATCACGCAGTTTCATATTTATTACACTTAATAACATAATGGGATCTTCGGGTAACATTACTGTCTTCCTTCAAATATTTTCTTCTTAAAATATTCGCCTCTCTCTGCGAAATTCTTAAAATATCCGTAGCTTGCTGCTGCAGGTGAAAGAACTACAGCATCTCCGGCCTCTGCATATTTTAAAACCACTTCCAGAGCTTCGTCTATGTCTTTAACCTTTTTGCAGTTAAAAGGTCTTTCCGCTTCTTCGTAGATTCTCTCGCCGGTAGCATATGCGCAGAGGAAAATGATGTCTCTAGCTTCTTTTATGAACTTTATAAGTTCCTCGTAGCCAATACCTCTGTCCATTCCGCCGATAATTGCAATCTTAAT
>JAFYHV010000166.1 GCA_017538995.1 Lachnospiraceae bacterium
AACGCCTGTAACTACGTTGCTTCTGATCATAAAAGGAGGAACGCAGTATGTGAATCCTCTGTTGATCATAAAATCTCTTGCGTAGGAAATAACTGCCGAATGAAGTCTTGCGATATCTCCCTGTAAATAGTAAAATCCGTTTCCGGCTACCTTTCTTGCGCTGTCAAGGTCGATGCCGTTGAATCTTTCCATGATTTCCGTATGGTAAGGAATTTCAAAATCGGGAACTACGGGATCGCCGTATTTTGTAACTTCTACGTTTTCTGTATCATCTTTACCGATGGGAACCGAAGGGTCGATGATGTTGGGAATAACCATCATGATCTTTGTTGTTTCTTCTTCGAGTTCTTTCTGCTTAGCATCAAGTTCTTCGAGTTTCTTTGCATTCTCTGCAACCTGCTTCTTAACTTCTTCGGCTTCTTCTCTCTTGCCCTGTGCCATTAATGCACCAATCTGCTTTGAGATAGCATTTCTGCTTGCCTTAAGGTTGTCAGCTTCCTGCTGAGTTTTTCTTCTCTGCTCATCAAGCTCGATTACCTTGTCTACAAGGGGAAGCTTGTCAAACTGGAATTTGTTTTCGATGTTTTTCTTTACTACTTCAGGATTTTCTCTTAAAAACTTAATGTCTATCATTTTTAATAACTCCTTATATATTATTTTTTAACCCAAAAAGTCGGCTGCTCATTGCTTTGTCCCAAGTTCTGAGCATCAGCATTTGAATTATTGTTAACATTGTTATTTTCTGGCCTGAAAAGGCTGCCTCCTACAGACGGATTGCTTTCATCCTGACTTGAAGGTGCGGAAATGGTTCTGCCGCTTGTGTATCCGCTGAATTGATTAAAGGCCTCATTGTCGGATGTAGTATTATTGCCGTAACCGGTACCGTCCCATTGAGGATTCGTCTGTGGTGCGTTTCCGTTTTCGGCATTTTGTGCGTTCTGTTTTTCGTAGTAACTGTACGGACTTCCGCTGTATCCGGCATCAGCATCATTTGCTGAGTTATTACCGTAATATCTGCTGATTGCATCGTCCCTGCTTAGATAATCATCTCCATAATCTGAGTAATCATCCTTAGTTCTGAATGCTTTAATAATGCCAAACCAAAATGCTATCACGGCAACTCCGGCTGCAATCATTATGATAAGTAAGATTTTGTTGTTTCTCGTATTTGTCTGCAAGACCATTAACGGAATCACGCACTCGTTTATCTCTTCACTTGAAAAACCTGATTCCCTCAATGTTCTTTCAAGATAAGATTTTTGCGTGGAATTAGTTTTCTTAAGCACGCCTTCGATATGAATGGTTTTTCCTTCACTCGGATATGCCAACTTATCCCAGCTGTCAAAATTGCCGTTATATACTCTTGTTGCCATCATGTAGTAATAACTGTACTCGCCGTCATATTTGGCATAATCGGTTATAACATAGTCCCTGGACTCTTCGTAACCGCCTTTTCTCTCGGTATACATATAATAGCCCGGCGAATACTGAATATCACCTACAACATGATCGCCGGCTTTCAGACTGCCCCAGTCAAAAGAAACATCGGAAATATTAATCGGGTCTTTTTTCAGGCTAATACTGTTGGAAATAAACATCCAGCCCACAATTACTTCAATAACCGTCAATGCGATTGCAATCATTATTGCCCTAAAGCTTCTTAAGAAATCGTTTGTCATTATTTTCCCCCCATTATTTATCAGTCTTTGTCGTTTTCTACGTTATCGGGAAGCGCTTTGGCAATCTTCATTTTTCTTCTTGTTGCCTTATCAACCGCAAGCTGTTCCTCTTCTCCTAAAACTATGTCGCATTTTCCGTTCTTAATCTTCTTTGAATAGCAGAAGCACCCGGAAGTGTTGTGAATTGAATTAATAAGAATACCGGTATCGTTCTCGTCTAAAAGAACCAGACAGAAGCTTAACTTTCCGCCCATTTCCTTAAAAGCGTCATATTTTACGAGACCTACTTTCTGGAATGCTGACTGATGTTTTGCATAAAGTTCTTTGATTTCTCTTGAATGCTTGATGCCGAGTTTTCTCAAAGAATCCTGCTCCTCGCACATCTGGAAAATCTTTTCTTCCAGGCTGTCGGCAGTGGAGCCTTTCATAAACTTCTTGTAAGCTATTCTGAATCTGATGTTCTCATAAATGATATATCCCACACCGATGATTAATATAATCAGGAGGATAAAAAGAATCAGAAACAGGTGCCCGATATCTACATTTCCGAGCCCTATTTTGTTTAAAAACGCGCTGTTCATCAATTACCTCATTGCTATGTTATGTAAACCACAGCATCTCTTTTATTTTATTTAATACAGTCAATGATTCTTTCGAAATCATCGTTTGAATAGAATTCAATTTCGATTTTACCGGAACCGTTTTCCTTAAGGTTGATATTAACCTTTGTTCCGAGTTTTTCTTTTAATTTGTTTTCGTATTCCTTGTAAGCTATGGAAATCTGCTCGTTTTTCTGTGCTCTTGCTTTCTTTTCTTTGCCGATATTTCTTACAAGTTTTTCAATCTCTCGAACGCTCATCTTCTGATCGAATGCCTGCTGTGCAAGATCGGCCTGAACCTGAGCATTTTCTATTCCAAGTAAAGCTCTCGCATGTCCTTCGGAAATCATTTCATCGATTAACATCTGCTGAACTTCGGGACAAAGCTTTAAAAGTCTCATTGTATTGGTGATTGCAGTACGGCTCTTTGAAACCTTATCCGCAACTTCGTCCTGCTTAAGATTGAACTCTTCAATCAGTCTTCTGTAAGCATGAGCCTCTTCAATGGGATTTAAATCTTCTCTCTGAATATTTTCAATAAGAGCGATTTCAACTATCTGCTGTTCCGTCAAGTCTTTTATGATGATGGGAACTTCTGTAAGTCCTGCAATATTGGCGGCTCTCCATCTTCTTTCACCGGCGATTATTTCATAATGGTCTTTTCTGTCCTGAACAATAAGCGGCTCGATGATTCCGTGTTCTTTAATTGAATCGGCGAGTTCGTTTAAAGCATCCTCGTTAAAGTTTTTACGAGGCTGAGATTTGTTAGGTACAACCTTTGAAAGGTTCATCATAACGATGCTGTTTTTGTACTTTGCATTAACCTCTGCTTCTTCGACATTTGCCTTGATTAATGTATCAAGTCCTCTAGTCTTATTTAACCCTGCTCTTTTTGTTGCTTTTCCTTTATCTTTGTTAAGACCGGCCATGCGTTCTTCCCCCTGAATAATACTTTTTGAATTATACTATATTTTCCTTATGTTTGCATTAATTAAAGCTGTACTTATTATCTGATTTTAATCAGTTCGTCTGCCAGTTTGTTGTAGCTTTCGGCGCCCGCAGATTTCGGATCGTATTCGATAATCGGCTGTCCGTAACTGGGAGCTTCTGCAAGTCTTACATTTCTCGGAATTGTTGTTTCGAAAATTCTCTCTTCCAGTCTTTCCTTAACACTGTCGACAACATCCTGTGAAAGGTTGGTTCTGGAATCGTACATTGTAAATACAACTCCTTCCATGGCAAGAACCGGATTTAATCTCTGCTTTACAAGATTGACTGTATGGATTAACTGGCTCAAACCTTCCATTGCATAGAATTCACACTGAATCGGAACAAGTACACTCTCAGCTGTTGTCATTGCATTTATTGTAAGCATGGAGAGTGAAGGAGGACAGTCGATGAAAACATAATCATACTGATCCTTTATCCAGTCCACTTCGTTCTTCAAAATGAATTCTTTTCTGTCTACATCGATAAGTTCAATCTCTGCAGCTGCGAGATTTACATTTGAGGGAATGAGAGAAAGATTTTCACAAACATCGGGAATGATGCACTGCTTAATAGGGCATTCTCCGAGCATCAGTTCGTAAACTGTATTGTCCATTTCATTCTTCTCTATACCGAATCCGCTGGTTGCATTTCCCTGAGGATCTATATCTATCAAAAGTACTTTTTTGCCTTTTTTTGCAACTGCCGCTGCCAGATTAATGGCTGTTGTCGTCTTTCCGACTCCGCCTTTTTGATTAGCTATCGCTATAACTCTTCCCATTTGAACTCTCCTTATAAATCTGACTTTTTTATACCGACTTTAAAATAATATCATTATTAATATATATTATCTACTATAATAATCACGAATTTTATTTCTTTTTAGATGGTTTTGTTTTTAAAATATCTATATCTAGACTTTCCCATCGGAAATGTTTCACATGAAACATACTATATATATGTCTTACATTTTTTCTTGTTTCACGTATTTTCCCAAAATATTGTATAAAAATGTTTCACGTGAAACATCATATAGTCAATTATCATTTTGGTCTCAAAAAATGTTTCACGTGAAACAACTATATATAGATATGAAAGTTTAAGAATCAATTACAAGATATTGTTGAGA